>JAEVHO010000142.1 GCA_016802835.1 Micromonospora sp. ATA32
GGCGGGTAGCCGGCGGTCGGTGGCTTGTCGCCGCCGGTCGGTGGCGGACCCCACTGCGGCAGGGTCGGGTCGACGGGCGGTGGACCACCCGGGGTGCCGGGCGGGCGCTGGTACGGGTCGTCGGGCTGGCCGGAGCCGGGTGGTCCGTAGGTTGACATCTCTTCCCCAGGGGTGAGGCGACTCAGCGCTGCTTCAGGCAGAGGACGAAGTCGAGGGTGTCCAGCTCGCTGTCGAAGAAGTACCAGTTGGTGTAGCCGTCGACCTTGGCGCACTTCGCCTCGGCGTCCTTCTCACCGCTGGTGGCCCCGTCGAAACGCCGGAGCACCTCGTACGACTTGGCGCTGCACCCGCTGATCAACAGTTTCGGCTTACCGCCGTTCGGGCCCTCGTTGCGCACGCACTGGCCCACCTTGACGAACCGGGGGTCGGCGGACGACTCGGGCGCCGGAGCCGTCGGGACCGGCGCGACGGGCTGGCCGGCCGCCGCGGTGGGCTCCGTCGCCGACGTCGGCGCGGTGGGCGCGGCCGACGGCACCGAATGGTCCCGTCCGAGCAGGTAGAAAACGGTGGCGGCGCCGCCGAGGACGAGCACCGCCAGGACGGCGAGCACCGTGATCAGCGGCCCCTTGCCGCGGTTGCGCTCCGGCGGCGACTGGACGTACGACGTCGGTCCGGACCGGTACGGGTCCGCGGCGTACGGATCGCCGGCGTACGGATCGGCTGGCCGGTACTGATCCGCCGGGTACTGCGGGCCAAGCTCCGCCGGCCGGTGGAACGGCCGGGTCGCCGGCTGTTCGTGGGGCCCACCGGGTACGGCTGGTATTCCGGCGCACCGGTCGGCTGACGCGGCGGGTACGGCGACACCTGGTCGCCCCAGCCGCCAACCTGTGGCTCGGCCGGCGGCCCGTACGCGTCGTCGGGCCGCCGTCCTCTCCACGGCTCGGCAGGGCCGCCACCCGGTGGTCCGTAGTTCGCCATGCACGCCCTCCCGGGTACGAGTGGTGAGAGGCCGGCCACCCGTGGGCGACACCGACGCCGTGGTCACCGTAGCCTGGTCCACCGATGACCTCACCTCCTCCGGGTGCGACGCCCACCCACGGCGCGTCCCGTCCCGCACTGATCTGGACCGCGCTGATCGTGGTGTACGTGCTCTGGGGCTCCACCTACCTGGGCATCCGGATCGCCGTGGAGTCGTTGCCGCCGCTCGCCTCGGCGGGCGCCCGGTTCGCCGCGGCCGGCCTGGTGCTGGCGATCGTCCTCCGGGTACGCCGGGGGGCCGGCGCGCTCCGGGTCGACCGGCGCCAGCTCGGCTCCGCCGCCCTGGTCGGACTGCTCCTGCTGGCCGGCGGCAACGGACTCGTGGTGCTTGCCGAGTCGGGCCCGGCCGGCGTCGCGGTACCGTCCGGCATCGCCGCTCTGCTGGTCGCCACCGTCCCGTTGCTGGTCGTGCTGCTCCGTACGGCGACCGGTGACCGGCCACGGTTCTGGACCTTCGCCGGCGTCACCCTCGGCTTCGTCGGTCTCGTCCTGCTGGTGCTCCCCACCGGCGCGGCGGGCTCGGTGCCGCTGGCCGGCGCGCTGACCGTGGTCGTGGGCGCCACCTGCTGGTCGGTCGGTTCGTTCCTCTCCGGGCGGCTGCGGATGCCCGCCGACCCGTTCGTCGCCACCGTCTACGAGATGGCCGCCGGCGCGGCGGGGCTCGCCGTCATCGCCACCGCCCGGGGCGAGCTGCGCGGCTTCGATCCAGCCGCGGTCACCGGCCGCTCCTGGCTGGCGCTCGGCTACCTGATGGTGGCCGGCTCGCTGATCGCCTTCACCGCGTACGTCTGGCTGCTGCACCACGCCCCCATCTCGCTGGTCGCCACGTACGCCTACGTCAACCCGGCGGTCGCGGTGGCGCTCGGCGCGCTGCTCGTCGCGGAGCCGGTGACCAGCCAGGTGCTGCTCGGCGGTGCGGTGATCGTCGGCGGCGTGGCGCTGGTGGTCAGCAGCGAACGCGCCGGACGTCCGGCCACCGGACCCGCCCGCTCCGCGGCCGGGTCCGTCGCCGCGGCGAGCCCGGCCGGCCTGCGGGGGACCTCGGCGCACACCAGCCGTCGGGGCGGCCGGAGGCCATCGACCACCGGTAACATCCCGGCCCATGTCCGCCGGGGTCGTCCTGCCGACCGCCGCCCTGATCGGTGCGCTGGTCGGGGCGGGCGTGCCGAGCACGGCCCGCCGATTCACCGGCCCGCCCCCGACCCCTCACGGCCAGCTGAGCGGGCCTCGCGACCTGCCGGCCTCTGGCGACCGGTCCCGGTCCGGGGAACGACCAGCGCTCGGCGAACCGTCCGTCCCGGGCGACCGGTCCGGGCCATCTGCCGGGCTGAACTCGGTCGGGGGAGCGGTCGTCTTCGGCGGACTCGCCGCCGCGGTGGGCGCCGACGCCGCGCTGCCGGCCCTCCTCGCGGTGGCGGCGGTCGGCCTGGTGCTGGCCGTGGTGGATCTGGCCTGCCTGCGGTTGCCCGACCGGCTGGTCGGGGCGGCGGCCCTGCTCGGGGCCGTCGGGCTGGCCGGCGCGGCACTGGTGGCCGGCACGCCCGGCCGGCTGCTCCTCGCGGCGGCCGGCGCGGCCGTCACCTTCGGGGCGTACGTGCTGCTGGCGCTGCTGCCCGGCTCGAGGTTGGGCTTCGGGGACGTCAAGCTGGCCACCGCCCTCGGGCTGCCGCTCGGCTGGCTCGGCTGGCCGACGCTGCTGCTCGGTCTGCTCCTGCCGCACCTGCTGCACGGCGTACTGGTCCTCGGCCTACTGGCCGCCCGCAGGGTGCGCCGGCACACCCTGCTACCGCTGGGTCCGGCCCTGCTCGCCGCGCCTGGCTCGCCGTCCTGTTCGGCTGACCCGGACCGGCCCGCCGCCCAGTCCTGCCCGCCGCCCAGTCTGCCCGGCGCAGGCACCTCCGCGGCGCGCGCTCCGACCGCGCGCCCCGCCCTCAGATCAGGCGGAGCTGCCGGTCCCTGGGCCGGCGCGGCTCACTCTCCCCGAACCGCTCGAACAGCCCGGGGTCGATGACGTCCAGGAACGGCGACGGGGCGACCTCACGTTCCGCGCCGTGTCGGGTCCGCCGGGCCGCGTGGCTGACGTACAGCCGGTCCTGCGCCCGGGTCAGTCCGACGAAGAAGAGACGCCGCTCCTCCGCCACCGCGTCAGCGTCCGGCGTCGAGCCGGGCCAGCGCAGCGGCAGGAGCCCGTCCTCGCAGCCGACCAGGAAGACCACCCGGAACTCCAGCCCCTTCGCGGCGTGCAGGGTGAGCAGGGTGACCGCCTCGGCCCGCGGGTCGAGGGCGTCCACCTCGGCGCCGGTGGCCAGCTGGGACAGGAAGAGCTGCAGGTCGTCACCGCAGCGCCGGGCCAGCGGGGTGAGCAGGTCGACCGCCGAGCGCACCTCCTCTGGCCGGACCACGCCAGAGCCGTCCAGCGTCGGCACCGCGAAGCGTTCGGCCAGCACCTGGCCGGCGAGGCGTACCCGGGCGGGCAGCGGTCCGGCCAGCCAGTCGGCGTGCCGCAGCTCGCGGGCGATGGCGGCGACGCCAGGCCGGTCCCGCAGCCGGTCGTGCGAGCGCTTCTGCACCGGGATGTTCGCCCGGGCGAGGGCGTCCACGATCGGCGCGGCCTGCGAGTCGGTGCGGTAGAGCACGGCGATGTCGGAGAAGGAGAGCGACGTCGACCGGCCGTCGATCCGACCCGAGTCGAGCGACCGGTGGGACAGCCCGCCGACCAGGTCGTCGATCGTGCGTACCAGGAAATCGGCCTCGTCCGCGACGGACGCCGCCGGGTAACGGCCGACCATCGGGGCCTCCGGGTCGAGCCGGGCCGGGTCGAGCCGCCGGCCCCGGACCAGCGACGAGGGCGCGATGGCCTGCACCGCGGCGGCCAGGATCGGCGCCGAGGAGCGGTAGTTGCGGTTCAGCCGGACCAGCCGGGCGTCGGTGAAGTCCTGCGAGAAGCGCAGGAAATAGCCGACGTCGGCGCCGCGGAACGAGTAGATCGCCTGGTCCGGGTCGCCGATCGCGCAGAGGTTGCCGTCGGCGGGGCTGAGCAGCCGCAGCAGCTCGTACTGCACCGCGTCGACGTCCTGATACTCGTCGACGAAGATCCACCGCCAGCGGTCCCGGTAGCGCTCGACCAGCCTGCGGTCCGCGCGCAGCAGCTCCACCGGCAGGGTGAGCAGCTCGTCCAGGTCGACCAGGTCCTGCTTGCGCAGCAGCGCCGTGTAGCCGGTCTCGTCGTCGCCGGCTTCCGTCCGGGCCGCCGCCCGGTCGGCGTCGTCGGCGATCCGGAAGTCCACCGGCAGCCCGGCCGCCTCGGCGTTCTCCCGCAGGATGGCCAACCCCAGCGAGTGGAAGGTGCCGACCGTGACGTCCTCGGCGACCGGCCCGAGCAGGCCGTCGAGGCGGTGCCGCAACTCCTCGGCGGCTCGCCGGGTGAACGTGATCGCCAGGCAGTGCTCCGGAAAGACGCCCAGCTCCGCGCAGAGGTAGGCGATCCGGTGGGTCAGCGTCCGGGTCTTGCCGGTCCCCGGCCCGGCGACGATCAGCAGCGGACCGCCGGGCGCCGACGCGGCCACCCGCTGCATCGCGTCCAACCGATCCAGCAGGCCGGTGCCGACCTCCTCCATGCCGGCGAGCATCGGCTCGAACGGCTCGTGCGGGGAGGGCGGCGGCGCGATCGGTGGCGGTGGGGGCGGCGCAGCCCGGCGTCGGGGGTTCCGGCTTGGCCGCCGCCGGGCGGCTCGGCCCCGTGGCTTCGGCTCCGGCTCCGCGGGCACCCGCTGCCGCGGCACGGGTACGTCGAAGAGCGTCTCCGCCTGGGCGGTGGCGGAGGTGTGCAGTTCGGACGGGTCGAAGAGGGTGATCACGCCGTACTCGCCGTCGTAGCCCGGCACCCGGCGGACGTCGCCGCGACGCAGCCGGCCGATGCCCTCGGCGAGCAGCTCACCGCCGACCCGCCCGATCTCGTCGAGCGAGGTGCGGGTGAGGATCTCCAGCTCCGGGCCGAGCGCGGCGATCAGGCCGTTCAGCTTCCCCTCGACCTTCTTCGACCGCGCGCCCACCTTGTTGATCTCACCGAGGATCTCGGCCAGCGGCACCAGGTGGGTGACCTCGCGGGCGTGTGCCGGCCGGTGCCCGGCGGGCCGGTCTGCCAGCTCCTCGATCCGGCTCAGCACGCCGACGGTCAGCGGCTTGCCGCACTCCGGGCAGCGGCCACCGGCGGCCCGGGTCTGCTCCGGAGACCAGCTGACCCCGCAGAGCCGGTGCCCGTCGGCGTGGTACTTGCCCTCCTCCGGGAAGAACTCGATCGTCCCGGCCAGGCCGTCCCCGGTACGCAGCGCCTCCCGGATGGCGAAGTAGTCCCGGTCGGTGGCGAAGACGGTCGCCTCCCGGGCCAGCGCGGGCGGCGAGTGGGCGTCCGAGTTGGAGACCAGCTGGTAGCCGTCGAGGCTGGCGACCCGCCAGTTCATCTCCGGGTCGGAGGAGAGCCCGGTCTCCACGGCGAAGATCTGGTCGGCCAGGTCGGCGTAGCAGTCGGCGATCGCGTCGAAGCCGGACTTCGAGCCGAGCGCCGAGAACCAGGGGGTCCAGATGTGCGCGGGGACGAGATAGCCCTCCGGGCTGGCCTCGAGAGTGATCTCCAGGAGGTCGCGGGAGTCCAGCCCGAGGATCGGCCGGCCGTCCGAGCCGAGGTTGCCGATCCGGCCGAGGGCGGTGTTGAACCGGGCCACCGCGTCCAGGTCGGGCAGGTAGATCAGGTGGTGCACCTTGCGGGTCCGGTCGTCCCGCTTGTAGATCGTGGAGATCTCCACGCTGAGCATGAACCGGACCGGGTCCGCCTCGGCCGCGTCGGCGAGCCGGGGCGGCAGCCGCCGGGCGATGTCCCGTTCCGCGTCCGGGCTGAGCCGGTGCAGCCCCGGCTCGGCCGGGTGCAGGGTCTCACGGAGGTGGTCGTACCAGGCGGGGTGGGTGAAGTCGCCGGTGCCGAGCAGGCCGATGCCCTTGCGCCGGGCCCACCAGCCGAGGTTCGGCAGAGTCAGGTCGCGGCTGCACGCGCGCGAGTACTTCGAGTGGATGTGCAGGTCCGCGACGAACGGGGGGGAGGCCACCGGGGGGTGCGGCGTTGAACGGAGGCACGCCGCATCCTGTCACGCCCGGTCCGGTACCCGCCCGCCGCCACGCACGCGCGTGACCTCCGCAATGCGGTGCGGGACTGCGCCACCCCGCCGCGCTATGGGGCCGACTCTCCCCGTGGGCCCGCCGACCGTCGCCGCGCCGGAGTGCCTCAGGCCGAGCGGAGCTCGACCAGGGTGATCTGCGGGGGCGCGCCGACCCGGACGGGCGGGCCCCAGAACCGGCGCCGTTGGTGACGTAGACCTTCGTCCCGTCCACCTCGCCCAGCCCGGAAACCACCGGCTGCTGGAGCTTGACCAGGTAGTTGAACGGCACCATCTGGCCGCCGTGGGTGTGCCCGGACAGCTGCAGGTCGACGCCGAACTTCGCCGCCTCCACCGCCGCCACCGGCTGGTGCGCCAGCAGCACCACCGGGCGGTTCGGGTCGCGGTCGGCGAGCGCCGCCGCGTAGTCCGCCGGGGCGGCCAGCCCGGTGCCGGCGGCGGTCACGTCGTTCACCCCGGCCAGGTCGAGCACGCCGCCCCGGGCCTGGATCTCCTGCCGCTGATTCTGCAGCACCCGCAGCCCGAGCCGGTCCACCTCCTGCACCCACTCCTCCACCCCCGAGTAGTACTCGTGGTTGCCGGTGACGAAGAAGCTGCCGTACCGGGAGCGCAGGTCGCGCAGCGGGGCGGCCGCCCCGCCCAGCTCGGCGACCGAGCCGTCGACCAGGTCGCCGACCACCGCGACCAGGTCGGCGTCGAGCCGGTTGATCGCGGCGACGATCCGCTCGGTGTGCGCCCGACCGCGCAGCGGGCCGAGGTGGATGTCGGAGACGGTGGCGATGCGCAGGCCGTCCATGCTGCGCGGGAGCTTGGCCAGCGGGATCCGGACCCGGTCCAGCTGCGGCGGGCCGAGCGCGGTGCGTACGCCGTACCCGGTGACGCCGGCGGCGGTGAGCCCGGCGAAGATCGCGGCCCCCCTGGCCAGCAGCAGCCGTCGGGCCGGGTCGTGGTCGGGCTGCTCGGCCGCGCCGGCGGCCGGCGGGTCCGCGGCGCCGGTGGCGCCGACCAGCACCGGTTCCGGCGCGGCCGTGCTGGGTTCGGCGGCCACCACCCGGCGGCGCAGCACCAGACGGGTCGCCAGCATCGGCACTTCCAGCGCGAGCAGCAGGACCAGCAGGTAGAACATCACCGCCAGCCACAGGTAGCCGGGCCAGGCCAGCCAGTAGAGCCCGTTCTGGGTGCCCGCGAGGGTGGCCGGCACGAGCAGCGCCAGCGTCAGCGCGCCGATCCCGCCGATCCGGCGCCAGCGCCCCGGGCCGCTGGTGTCCCGGACCAGTCGCTTCCACAGGTAGAGGTGGATCAGGCCGGTGATCAACGCCAGGGTGGCCACGAACGCCAGGGCCGCCAACACGAAGCCTCCTCAGCCACCCGCGAAAGGGGGCAGGACGTCGATGGTGACCCCGGCCGGCAGCGGTTTCCGACGATCATGACAGGTCACGCCGTCCACGAGGAAGCTCGCCACCTCCAGCACCTTCGCCAGCCGGTCCCCGTGCCGGGCCGCCAGCTCCCGGGTGAGTTCGTCCAGCGACCGGCCGGCGGGAACGGTCTCCTCGGGCCGGCCGGCGGCGGCGCGCGCCCCGGCGAAGTATCGGACGGTGAGGTCCACCTCAGCCGCCGATGGCGGACATCGGCCGGACCGGCTGCAGGAAGGTCGGGTCGTCGATGCCGTGCCCGGCGCGCTTGCCCCACATCGCGGTCCGCCAGCGGCGGGCGAGTTCGGCGTCGTCCGCGCCGGCGCGCAGCGCGCCCCGCAGGTCGGACTCCTCCGTGGCGAAGAGGCAGGCACGGACCTGCCCGTCGGCGGTGAGCCGGGTCCGGTCGCAGTCACCGCAGAACGGCCGGGTGACGCTGGCGATCACGCCGACCCGGGCCGGGCCGCCGCCGACCAGCCAGGTCTCGGCCGGTGCCGCCCCGCGTTCCACCGGGTCGGGTCGCAGGTCGAACCCGGCGCGCAGGGCGGCGAGGATCTCGTCGGCGGTCACCATGGTGGTCCGGTCCCAGCCGTGCTGGGCGTCCAGCGGCATCTGCTCGATGAATCGCAGCTCGTAGCCGTGCGCCAGGGCGAAACGCAGCAGGGCGGGCGCCTCGTCGTCGTTGACCCCACGCATCAGCACCGAATTGATCTTCACCGGGGTGAGCCCGGCCGCCGCCGCCCCGGCCAGCCCGGCGAGCACGTCGGCGAGTCGCGGGCGCCGGGTGAGTCGGGTGAAGCGCTCAGCGTCCAGGGTGTCCAGCGAGACGTTCACCCGGTCGAGGCCGGCGGTCCGCAGCGTGGGGGCGAGCCGGTCCAGGCCGATGCCGTTGGTGGTGAGCGAGATCCGCGGGCGCGGCTGCAACGCCGCCACGGCGGAGACGATGCCGACCAGACCCGGCCGGATCAGCGGCTCCCCGCCGGTGAACCGCACCTCGGTCACGCCGAGCTGGTGCACCGCGACCCGGATCAGCCGGACGATCTCGTCGTCGTCGAGCAGTTCCGGGCCGGCCAGCCAGGGCAGCCCCTCGGCCGGCATGCAGTAGGTGCACCGCAGGTTGCACTTGTCGGTCAACGAGACCCGCAGGTCCCGGGCGACACGGCCGTACCGGTCGACGAGGACGCCGTCGGTCGGCGGGGCGACTGTCACCACTCGACGGTAGCGCGCCCGGCGCCATCCAGCGCGGCGCGGGCAGCCGCGCCGACCGCGTTTCGGTACGACCCGCCGAACAGCGCGGTGTGCACGAGCAGCAGGTGGAGCTGGTGCACCGGCAGCCGCTCCCGCCACCCGTCGGCCAGCGGCCACGCCTCCTGGTAGGCGGCCAGGATCCGGTCGAGGTGCGGAGAGCCGCCGAAGAGCGCCAGCTGGGCGAGATCGGTCTCCCGGTGACCGCCGTGCGCCGCCGGGTCGACCAGCCAGGCCCGGTCGTCGGCGCCCCAGAGCAGGTTGCCTGGCCAGAGGTCGCCGTGGATCCGGGCGGGCGGCTCGCCGCCGCCGACCTCGTCGATCCGATCGATCACCTCCTCGACCAGGGCGACCTCGGCCCCGGCGAGCGCGCCGTTCTCGACCGACCGGCGCAGGTAGGGAGCGAGCCGGCGGCTGGCGAACCAGGCGGGCCAGGGGCCCGGGTCCGGGCTGTTGTCCTGGGGCAGCCCGCCGATGTACCCGACCCACTGCGCGCCGAACGCCGGAGCGCCCACCCGGTGCAGGCCCGCCAACTCGCGGCCGAACCGCTCGGCCGCCTCGGGCGTCGGCTCGCCGGGCTCGACCCAGTCGAGCGCCAGCAGCTCCGGCAGCGCCACCAGGACCTCCGGTACGGCGACGGTGCCGGCCTCCCGCAGCCAGCGCAGACCAGCCGCCTCCGCGGCGAAGAATCCCGCCGGCACCGGCCGTCCCGCCCGCTCCGGCCAGGTCTTGGCGAAGACCGAGTGACCGTCGTCCAGGGTGAGCCGGGACGCCACGCAGATGTCGCCGCCGGAGACCGGCGTCTCCCGGATCCGCTGGTGGGTCAGGAAGGTCGGCAGGTGCGCCGGGTGCTCCCGCAGGTACGCCAGGTCCATCAGCGAACGGTAGCCGTCGGCGACCCTCGCCGTCGGCCGGACGTTTCCTCGGGTCCATCTGCACGCCGTGCAACTTCGGCGTGACCAGGGCGGATACTCTCCGTGCCTGTGGACAACCGGAGTGTCGTCCACAGGGGCTGTCGGACGGGTACCCACCCGCCGCAGGCTGCCGGCATGACCCCGACCGACCGCCCCCGGCTCGCCGTCCGTTCCCCGGCCGATCTCCTCGCCGCCGTGCCGTATCTGCTCGGCTTCCATCCCACCGAAAGCGTGGCCGTGGTGGCGCTGCGCGGGCGGCGGATCATCTTCGCGGCCCGCGCGGACCTGCCCGACGCGGGCGCCGATCCGGCACCGCCGGCGCGTCACCTGGCCGGGGTGATCGACCGGCAGGGCGCCGAGTCGGCCACGGTCGTCGGCTACGGCCCGCCGTTCCGGGTGACCCCGGCCGTCGACGCGGTACGCGAGGCGCTGACCGATGTCGGGCTGACGGTGCTGGACGCCCTCCGGGTGACCGACGGCAAGTGGTGGTCCTACCTCTGCGCCGAGCCCGACTGCTGCCCGCCCGACGGCACCCCGTACGACCCCGCCTCCAGTAAGGTCACCGCGACGGCGGTCTTCGCCGGCCAGGTCGCCCTGCCCGACCGGGCCGCGCTGACCGCGCAGGTGGCGCCGCACGGTGGCCCGGTCCGGGTGGCCATGCGGCTGGCCGCCGTCCGTGCCGAGCAGCGGCTGCTGGCCCTGCTGGAGGAGGCTCCCGCGGGCGACCTGCTCGGCGGCCGGTCGCTGCGCGAGGCCGGGGTCGTGGCGGTCCGGTCGGCGCTGCGCCGGCACCGCCGGGGCGAGCGGTTGACCGACGACGAGGTGGCCTGGCTGAGCCTGCTCCTCACCCACCTGCCGGTGCGGGACCACGCCTGGGAACGGACCGACGGGCGTGACGAGGACATCAGCCTCTGGACGGACGTCCTGCGGCGGTGCGAGACCGAGCTGATCGCCGCCCCGGCGAGCCTGCTGGCCTTCGCCGCCTGGCGGGCTGGGCAGGGCGCGCTGGCCGCCGTGGCACTGGAACGCGGGTTGTCGGCCCATCCCGACTACTCCCTCGCGCTGCTCCTCGACGACCTGCTCCGGCGCGGCGTTCCCCCGTCCGAGCTGGACGGCTGGCCGGCGGTCGGCCAGCCCGGCGTGATGCAGCGCCGGCCCCGCCGGCGCGGTCGGTCCCGCCGGAGCATCTGATGAGCAGCGGCGGGGGCCGGCCGGTGGATCAGACGGTGACCCGGTGCGGGTTCGCGTAGACGTTCATCGTCCGGCCGCGCAGGAAGCCGACCAGGGTCAGCCCGGCCTCGTCGGCCAGTTCGGCGGCGAGGGTGCTCGGGGCGGAGACCGCCGCGAGCATCGGCACGCCGGCCATCCACGCCTTCTGGGTCAGCTCGAAGCTGGCCGACCGGACACCAGCAGGACGTGCCCGGCCAGCGGCAGCCGACGCTCCCGCACCGCCCACCCGACCACCTTGTCGACCGCGTTGTGCCGACCCACGTCCTCGCGCAGCACGACCAGCTCACCGTCGGCGGTGAACAGGCCGGCCGCGTGCAGCCCGCCGGTGCGGTCGAAGCCCCGCTGCGCCGCCCGCAGCCGCTCCGGCAGGGCGGCGAGCACGTTCGCCGGCACGGCCAGCGGGTCGTCCGCGACGGCGAAGAGCGAGCGGGTACGCACCGCGTCGATGCTCGCCTTGCCACAGACCCCGCACGAGCTGGTGGTGTAGAAGTTCCGGGAGGGGTCGGTGGTCGGTTCGGGCACCCCGGGGGCCAGCGCCACGTCGACCACGTTGTAGGTGTTGGGCGTCTCCGCGCCGGCGCAGAGCTGGGCGGTCAGCACGTCCTCGGTCGAACGGATCAGCCCCTCGGTCAGCAGGAAACCGATCGCCAGGTCGATGTCGTCGCCTGGGGTACGCATGGTCACCGCCAACGGCCGCCGCCGCCCCGGGCCGCCGGCCCGACCCGGATCTCCAGCGGCTCCTCCACCGCCAGGCTGTCCGGGCGCGCACCGGGGCGCGCCCGTCCGCCGCCGCGTCGAGGTCGATCCGGAGCACGCCACGCCGATCAGTTGCCCCGTCCCATCCCGCCATCCTGCCCCGGGTGGCCGAGGCGCCGCACGATGAGGGTGGCCGGCCCAGCCCGCACGGCTACGGTGACCGGGTGACGGCGTACGCGGCGGTGGTGCTCGCGGGTGGCGCGGCCCGCCGGATGGGCGGGCTGGACAAGCCCGCCCTGCCGGTCGGTGGCCGCCCGATGCGGGCCGGGTGCTCGCCGCGGTCGCCGAC
>JAEVHO010000143.1 GCA_016802835.1 Micromonospora sp. ATA32
GGCCGGCTCGACCAGCAGGGCCAGCAGGGCGACGAAGGCGACCACCTGCAGGATGCCGGCGACCAGCACCGGCACGGTGAGCGCGCTGACCGGGCCGAGCGGGCCGAGCGCGACCAGGCCGCCGCTGATCAGCGCGCCGGTGCCGATGGAGACGCCGATGACCGTGCCGGCGTACCCCAACCCGCGCTCGTACTCGGCGTCCGGGTCGGCGGCGAGGGTGGCGTCGACGTACCAGGACTCCAGCGGACCGCTGTCGAGCGCCCGGTAGACCCCCTGCAACGCCCAGACCAGGAAGAAGAGCGCGAAGGAATCGGCGACGGTGAAGAGGGCGAGCGACCCGAGGTTGAGCACCCAGGCGGTGGCGAGGACCGGCTTGCGGCCGAGCGCGTCGGCGAGACCCCCGGTGGGCAGCTCCAGCGCCAGCACGACGAGGCCCTGGGCGGTGGCCACCAGCCCCATCTGGGACAGCGAGAGGCCGCGTTCCTGCATCAGCAGGATCATGACCGGGATCATCAGGCCGCTGGGCAGCCAGCGCAGGCCGTAGAGGGTGAGGTAGCGGAACCGGACCTGGCGTACGGACAGCCCGCTCATCGGTTCCCCTCCAGCAGCGGGTAGGCGGCGAGGAAGACCTGCACCGGACGCGCCTCCGGGTCTGCGGGATCGGCCTTCAGGTGGTACCGCTCCAGCACCTGCCACACCTCTTCCTTGAGCGCTTCCAGCCGGGCCGGCGGGATGCTCATGAAGACATCGCCCATGCCGAGGGCGTCCCGCCAGGCTGGCGACCACTCGTGCTGGACGGCGAACCACCGCTCGGCGTGCTCGACGAGGTGTCGGACCTGGTCGCCCTGGATCCACTCGATGGCGGCCCGGGCGTCGGGGTCGTCATCGAAGTCGGTCGGCTCCCAGTCGGTGACGTCGTGCGCGGCGCGCCACCAGCGCTGCCGCCCGGTGCCCCGGTCCGGGTCCTCGACCACCAGCCCCACCTCGGCGAGCTGCCGCAGGTGGTAGCTGGTGGCCCCGGTGTTGGTGCCGAGCAGCTCGGCCAGGGCGGTGGCGGTGGCCGGGCCGTGCACGCGCAGGGCACCGACCAGGCGCATGCGCAACGGGTGGGCGAGCACCCGGACCTGGCGGTGGTCGATCCGCACCGCGCGCGGCGCCGGCCGCGTCCCCCTGTCGTCGTTCTCCATGCACGCACAATATCTCTGCACACTTCCTGTGCACAATAGTTGTGCATGGAAAGTGTGCACGAGTGCGGCAAGCCCCGCGTCGGGCAGGAGTCAGGCGGCCAGCAGCTCGGTGACGCCGCGCAACCGGGTACGCAGCAGCCCGGCGGCGCGGGAGGAGTCCAGGCGCACGTCAGTCGGGCGGACCAGACCGGCCGCCGCACTGCTGGTGGTCTTCATGCCGGCGGGGTCCAGCCCGAACCGGCGGGCCACCAGCAGCCCCAGCCCGGCCCGACTGACCGGGTCCGGGCCGGCCACGTTGAGCGGGCCTGCGTGGTCGCCATCGACCAGTTCGAGGACGGCGTCGGCCAGGTCGGTGACGTCGACCGGGCAGCGGAGCTCGTCGGTGAAGAGGGTGGACCGGCCGGCGAGGGCGTCGCGGCAAAGCTGGATCTGCTTGCTGCCCTCGCCCACGATCAGCGAGGTTCGCACCAGCACGGCGGTCGGGTCGATCACCCGTACAGCGGTCTCCGCCGCCGCCTTGGCCGCCCCGTACGGGTGGATCGGGGTGGGCACGTCCTCGTCGAGGTAGGGCGTCGGACGCCCGGCGTGCAGGGCGTCGCTGGAGAGGTGCACCAGCCGCGCCCCCGCCCAGGCGGCCGCGTACGCCACGTGCGCCGCCCCGTCGGCGGTGACCCTCCAGTTGTCGTACCGGTAGGGGGTGCCGACCACGGCGTCCGGCCGCACCGACACGACCAGCCGGCGCACCGCCTCCCGGTCGGTCACGTCGAGCTGCCGCGTCGCCACGCCGGGCAGCGAGACGGGGTTCGCGTGCCACGTCCCCACCACCCGCCGGCCCGCGGCCACCGCGCGCCGGCAGATCTCCCCGCCCAGGAAGCCACCGGCCCCCACCACGAGCAGCGTCATCACGTCCCCCATCCATCCGGAAACGACCGAGAGGTCGGCGCCATCATGACGCAGACCTCTCGGTGACGGGGACCGCCTTAGACCGGGTCGGCCACCGGGGCGACCGGGCCGGCGGTGCCGGCGTGCGGGCCCGTCGCGGCCCTGGGCTTGGCGTCGATGCCGGCCTCGGCCCGCTGCTGCGGGGTGATCGGCGTGGGCGCCCCGGTCAGCGGGTCGAAGCCGCCCCGGGTCTTCGGGAAGGCGATGACCTCGCGGATCGAGTCGGCGCCGGCGAGCAGCATGCAGACCCGGTCCCAGCCGAACGCGATGCCGCCGTGCGGCGGGGCGCCGTACTTGAACGCCTCGAGCAGGAAGCCGAACTTGTCCTGCGCCTCGTCCGGGGTGATGCCGAGCAGGTCGAAGACCCGCTTCTGCACGTCGCCGCGGTGGATACGGATGGAGCCGCCGCCGATCTCGTTGCCGTTGCAGACGATGTCGTACGCGTAGGCCAGCGCCCGGTCGGGCGCCTCCTCGAACCTGTCCACCCACTCGGCGTTCGGCGAGGTGAACGGGTGGTGCACCGCCGTCCAGCCGCCCGCCCCGCCGTTCTCGTCCGACGTCCGCTCGAACATCGGCGCGTCGACCACCCAGCAGAACGCCCAGGCGCTCTCGTCGACCAGGCCGGCCCGCTTGGCGATCTCGATCCGCGCCGCGCCGAGCAGCTCCTGCGCCTCCCGGGCGTTGCGCCGGCGGCGAAGAAGACCGCGTCGCCTGGCTTGGCGCCGACCGCGTCGGCCAGCCCGCCCAGGTGCTCGGCGGAGAGGTTCTTCGCCACCGGGCCGCGCGCCTCGCCGGTCTCGGCGTCGAGCACCACGTAGGCCAGGCCCCGCGCGCCGCGCGCCTTGGCCCAGTCCTGCCAGCCGTCCAGCTCCTTGCGGCTCTGTGCGGCGCCGCCCGGCATGACCACCGCGCCGACGTACCCGCCCGCGTCGATCGCGCCGGCGAAGACCCGGAACTCGGTGCCGCGCAGGTAGTCGGTCAGCTCGGTCAGCTCGACGCCGTAGCGCAGGTCCGGCTTGTCCGAGCCGTACCGGGACATCGCGTCGTGCCAGGTGATGCGCGGGATCGGCCGGGAGATCTCGTGCCCGGCCAGGTCCTTCCAGAGCGCCGAGACGATCGCCTCGCCGAGGTCGATCACGTCGTCCTCGGTGACGAAGGACATCTCGATGTCGAGCTGGGTGAACTCCGGCTGACGGTCGGCGCGGAAGTCCTCGTCCCGGTAGCAGCGGGCGATCTGGTAGTACCGCTCCATGCCGCCGACCATCAGCAGCTGCTTGAACAACTGCGGCGACTGCGGCAGCGCGTACCAGCTGCCCGGCTGCAGGCGGACCGGGACCAGGAAGTCGCGGGCGCCCTCCGGGGTGGACCGGGTCAGCGTCGGGGTCTCGATCTCCAGGAAGTCCCGGTCGTGCAGCACGCCGCGGGCCAGCTGGTTGGCCCGCGAGCGCAGTCGCATCGCGTTCGCCGGGCCGCTACGGCGCAGGTCCAGATAGCGGTACTTGAGCCGGATGTCGTCGCCGGCCTCGATCTGGTCGTCGACCGGCAGCGGCAGCGGCGCGGCCTCGGAGAGCACCACCAGCTCGGTGGCGGTCACCTCGATCTCGCCGGTCGGCAGGTCCGGGTTCTCGTTGCCCTCGGGGCGGCGGGTCACCTCGCCGGTCACCTGGACGCAGAACTCGTTGCGCAGCGCGTGCGCGTCCTCCTCGCGGAACACCACCTGGACCACGCCGGAGCCCTCACGCAGGTCGACGAAGATCACGCCGCCGTGGTCGCGCCGGCGGGCGACCCACCCGGCAAGCGTCACCGTCGAGCCGGCGTCCGCGGCGCGCAGGCTTCCGGCATCATGGGTACGGATCACGGCTAGCGTCTCCTCATCGTGGCACAGTCGTCACCCGCATTCTGTCAGGGTCGCCGGCCCGCCCGGCGGGCACCCGCGAGCTGTGCAGATTGGGCTGGCGCGGTCCGGCCACGGGGAGGATGATCGCCGAGCTCGCCGAGCGGGCGACCGCCGCGGCCGTCGGGCTCTGGCCGCCGCTCGCGGTGCTCTCGGCGCGGCGCACGCACCAGCGCTGGCGCGCCCGCGCCGGCTCCGGTCAGGTCAGTCCTCCAGATCAGCGGGAAGGAGGTGGGTGACCTCCGGCTCCCCCTCCACCAGCGAGTGCGCGTGTTCCTCCGCAGCCTGGTCGGCACCGGTCATCCGGCCACCGTGCTGGCGCAGGTGCTCCTCCCAGGAGGGGACCTGGTAGACCTCGACGAAGGTGTGCTCCCGCTCCCCCACCCGGAACAGCCCCCAGCGCATCGCCCCCGTACGCCGGCGCGATCGGCCGACCGCCCGCATGGCCTCGATGAAGGCGCCCTGCCGCTCCGGCGCCACCCGGTACGCGATGCTCACCAGCACGGGACCGCTACGAGGATGCGCCTCCAAGGTCAGGTGCGGCTCGGCCCAGTAGATCGCCGGGTCCCGGTTCTGCCCCCGGGTGTCGACCAGCGGCCAGATCGCCACGGTGAGCGCGCCGGCGGCCATCACCACGCCGGCCACGGCGAGCGCGGTGACCAGGCTGGTCACCTCGCCGAGCGCACCCCAGGCGACCGCGCCGAGGGCCTGGCCACCCGCGAAGACCATCTGGTACATGGAGAGGCCGCGGGCGCGTACCCAGCCCGGGAGGAAGAGCTGCATCGCGGCGTTGATGCTGGAGAGCACGGTCATCCACGACAGGCCGGCGGGCACCAGGGCCAGGGTCACCAGCGCCGGCGACGGCACCAGGGCCAGCACCAGCAGGACCGCGCCGTAGAGCAGCCCGGCCATCAGCAGCATCTGACTGGTGGAGAGCACCAGGCGGATCCGGGGCAGCACGAGCGCCCCGGCCACCGCGCCCACGCCCAGCGCGCCGAGCAGCACGCCGTACCCGCTGGCGCCCATGCCCAGCCGGTGGCTCGCGACCAGCGGCAGCAGCGCCCAGAGCGCGCAGCCACGGGGCGCCGATTGTCTGTGTCTGCATCCGGGTACCCACGTTGCTGGCCAGCACGGCAAGCCAGAGGCTCCGGAACGCCGCCACGCGCAGCGGGGCCCAGGCGGACGCGGAGACGTCGGCGTCGGTGTCACGGGGGCGCTCACCGACCGGAACGTACCCCCGGTCCACGGCCGTTGTACCCGTGATCGGCGAACCCGCCGCACGAGAGCCGGCGCGGGATGGACCAGCCGGACGAGAGGCGGGGCCCACCCGTACCGGGGAGCGCGGCGGAGCGGGCCGCCGGGATACCCGGCGGCCCGCCCGTCAGCAGGAGTGATCAGTAGACGCTGACGCCGTAGACGCTCAGCGGCTCGGTGACCGGCTGGAAGTAGGTGGTGCCACCGGAGGAGCAGTTGCCGCTGCCGCCGGAGGTGAGGCCCAGGGCAGTGCTGCCGGCGAAGAGGGAGCCGCCGCTGTCGCCACCCTCGGCGCAGACGTTGGTCCGGATCAGGCCGGTGACGGAGCCCTCGGCGTAGTTCACCGTCGCGCCGGTGGCGTTGACGGAACCGCTGTGCACGCCGGTGGTGCTGCCGCTGCGCTTGACAGCCTGGCCGACGTACGCGTTGCCGGCGGCGGTGATGTCCTGGTAGCTGCCGTTGTAGAGGTAGACGTTGCCGGTCGGCACGCTGCCGTTGGTGTAGCGCACGATGCCGTAGTCGTTGCCCGGGAAGCTGGTGCCGGCCCGGGAGCCCAGCACGGTGGTCTGGCTCGAGTTCGAATACCAGGTCGAGCCCAGGTTGGTGCAGTGCCCGGCGGTGAGGAAGTAGTAGGTGCTGCCGCTGCGGACGTTGAAGCCGAGCGAGCAGCGGTAGCCACCGGTGTAGATGGCCTGGCCGCCGGAGACCTTCTTGCTCAGCACGCCCGGCTCGGACTCGATCCGCACCGCGCCGCCGAGGCGGGACGCCGCGGCCTTGACCCGGTCCAGCTTGGCGCCGGTGACGGTGCTGTCGACGGAGACCACGACCTGGTCGGTGGCCGCGTCGGTCCACCAGGCGGTGCCGGGGATCTTCGCCGAACGGTCGAGCTCGGCCTTGGCCCGGTTCAGCTCGGACGCGCCGCGCTGGACCATCTTGGCGGTGGCGCCGGCGGCACGCACCTGACGCGCGGCGGCCTGGTCGGTGACGGTCACGACCATCCTGCCGCTGCCATCGGCGTACGTGCCGACGGAGCGGGCCCCGAGCTGGTCGGCCAGGGCGGCCGCGGCGTCGGGGGAAGCGGGCGAGGAGGGTGCCGCCTGGGCGGGTGCGCCCAGCAACGAGCCGGCGACCAGGGTTCCGGCGACGGCGACGGTGGCGGCGCGGCGGAGCGATGACCTCGTGGGTCGCATGTAACAGCCTCCCGGATGGGGTGGGGGCACGCCGTGCGGCGGGCCCTGGGCCACTCGGCCGATCTGGGGGTGACCGGCCGGCTGAGTGAAGTATTCATACATTTAAGATCCCGAGCAAGGCCTTTGGTTTGCCCGAATTCACCCGCCGGCCTCATGTAACCGGGCAGCAACATTGTGGACACAGACCGTCATCTATACGCTCTGGCCACCGTGTCAGCCCGGCACCCGTGACCCGGAGGCCACCATGACCCTCACCCGACGCGCGCTGGCCACCCTCGCCAGCGTCACCGCACTCGTCCTGCTCGCCGCCAGCCCCGCCGTCGCCGACGCCGGCCCGCCGCCGAACGCGATGGCCAGCCTCGGCGACTCGATCACCCGCGGCTTCAACGCCTGCGGCTGGTACGCCGACTGCACCTCCCGCTCGTTCAGCACCGGCGACAACTCCAGCGTCAACAGCCACTACCTGCGGATCCGCGCGGTCAACCCGAGCATCAACGGCCGCAACTACAACGACGGGAAGACCGGCGCGAAGTCCGCCGACATGTACGGCCAGGCCGGCAGCGCGGTCAGCCAGGGCGTCGGGTACGTCACGATGCTGATCGGCGCGAACGACGCGTGCACCAGCTCGGAGTCGACGATGACGTCGGTCGGCACCTACCGGGCGAACATCGACGCGGCCCTCAACCGGATCCGGGCCGGCCTGCCGAACGCCCGCGTCCTCGTGGTCAGCATCCCGGACATCTACCGGCTCTGGTCGGTCGGCAAGGACAGCGGCAGCGCCCGCAGCGCCTGGTCGCTCTTCGGCATCTGCCAGTCGATGTTGGCCAACCCGACCTCCACCAACCAGGCCGACGTCGACCGGCGGGCCCGGGTCCGGCAGCGGGTGGTCGACTTCAACGGCCAGCTCGCCCAGGCCTGCGCGGCGTACGGCGCCAACTGCCGCTTCGACGGCAACGCGGTGTTCGGCTACCCGTTCAGCCTGAGTCAGCTCTCCACCTGGGACTACTTCCACCCCAACACCGGCGGACAGCAGGTGCTGGCGAGCGTGTCGTACGCCGCCGGCTTCGGCTGGTAACGAACCGTCCCGGCACGCGGACGCCCCCGGCGTCGACTCCGGCAACCTGCGCTGCGAGGGCACGGTGCTTCAGCGCGGCCGCCGTACCGCCCTCGCCGAAGCCCGCCTCACGGACACCCGGGGCCGCCTCATCGCCCACGCCACCTCCAGCTGCCTCCTCTTCCCCCTCGACCCCCCCGGCCTGACGCGACGGGTCAGACGCGGGTGGCGAGGCGGGCGGCGCGGGCGGCGCGCTTCTCCTCGAAGCGGGACGCCGCCTGCTCGAGGCCGTCGAGGTGGGTGGCGATCTGGTCGCGGGCGGCCTCGCCGTCGGCGTCGAGCCCGGTGACCGTGAAGACGTCCCACTGGCGCAGCACTGGGACGACCACCTCGTCGCGGTGCTGGCGCAGGTCGTAGATGCCGGCCAGGGCGATGGCCACCGACTTGCGGGCGAAGCCGTCGATCCCGACGCCCGGCATCTGGAACTCGGCCAGCACGTCGGCCACGGCCCGCATGGCCTGGCTGGGGGCCAGCTCGAAGGCCGCGCCCAGCAGGTTGCGGTAGAAGACCATGTGCAGGTTCTCGTCGGCGGCCACCCGGGCCAGCAGGGCCTCGCAGGCCGGGTCGCCGGTCGCCCGCCCGGTGTTGCGGTGCGAGATGCGGGTGGCCAGCTCCTGGAACGACACGTACGCCAGCGAGTGCAGCACCTCATCGTTGTGCGTGTTGACGTAGCCGGCCGACATGTGCGTCATCCGGGCCCGCTCCAGGGCCACCGGGTCGACCGCCCGGGTCACCGTGAGGTAGTCGCGGATGGCGGTGCCGTGCCGCCCCTCCTCGGCCGTCCACCGGTGCACCCAGGTCCCCCACGCCCCGTCCCGACCGAACAGCGTGGCGATCTCGTGGTGGTACGAGGGCAGGTTGTCCTCGGTGAGCAGGTTGACGATGAGCGCCGTCCGGGCCACCTCCGGGATGGCCGAGTCGGTCTCCGCCCACGCCTCGCCACCCAGCGGGCCGTCGAAGGTGCGTCCGTCGCTCCACGGCACGTACTCGTGCGGGAACCACTCCTTCGCCATCGTGAGGTGCCGGTCGAGGTTGGCGGCAACGACGGATTCGAGTTCGACAAGCAGAGCGGTCTGGCTCAGGGCAGTACTGGTGGTCATCACGATCTCCCTACGGTGGCGTAACTTACGCTACCGTAGGTCCTCTACCCCGTACGCGCGAGTCCGAACTCAACTGACCAGCGGCTTGAGATCGTCCCGGGCGGGCGTCCACTCCCCCGCCGCCGCCGCGACCTGCTCGCCGGAGCGGATGTCCTTCACCTCGTCGGGGGCGCCCTCGGCCCCCGGGAACCAGACGTACGGGATGCCCCGGCGCTCGGCGTACCGGATCTGCTTGCCGAACTTCGCCGCGCTCGGCGACACCTCGGTCGGCACCCCCCGGGACCGCAGCGCCTCGGCCACCCGGTTGCTCGCCGGGCGCTCGTCCTCGCTGCCCACCGCGACCAGCACGCAGGTCGGCACGCTCCGGGAGATCGACAGCTCGTCGGCGCCGAAGAGCAGCCCGAGCAGTCGGGTCACCCCGATCGAGATGCCCACGCCTGGGAAGGACACAGTGCCCGAGCTGGCCAGGTTGTCGTACCGGCCGCCGGAGCAGATCGAGCCGAACCGCTCGTAGCCGACCATCTGCGTCTCGTAGACGGTGCCGGTGTAGTAGTCCAGCCCGCGGGCGATCCGCAGGTCGGCCACGCAGAGCCCGGGGCTGTGCGCGGCGGCGGTCTCCACCACCCGGACCAGCTCCTCGATCCCCTCGTCGAGCAGCGGGTCGCTCACCCCGAGGGCGCGGACCGCGTCGGCGAAGGAGGCGTCCGGTGCGGAGATCTCCGCCAGCGCCAGACACGCCTTGGCCTGCGCCTCGCTCGCCCCGGCGGTCTCGGCCAGCAGCTCGGCGACCCTGGTCGGGCCGATCTTGTCGAGCTTGTCGACCGCCCGCAGGGCCGCCTCCGGGTCGGTCAGCCCGATGCCCCGGTAGAACCCCTCGCAGATCTTGCGGTTGTTCACCTGGATCCTGACCGCCGGGATCGGCAGCGAGCGCAGCGCGTCACCGATGACCAGCGGCATCTCCGCCTCGTAGTGCGCCGGCAGGGTGTCCCGGTCCACGATGTCGATGTCGGCCTGGAGGAACTCCCGGTAGCGCCCCTCCTGCGGCCGCTCACCCCGCCACACCTTCTGGATCTGGTAGCGGCGGAACGGGAACTGCAGCTTGCCGGCGTTCTCCAGCACGTACCGGGCGAACGGGACGGTAAGGTCGAAGTGCAGGCCGAGCGAGTCGTCCCCGGCCGGCCCGTCGGTGTCGGCCTGCAACCGGCGCAGCACGTAGACCTCCTTTGCGGTATCCCCCTTCCGCAGCAGCTGATCCAGCGGCTCCACCGAACGGGTCTCCAGCGGCGCGAAGCCGTACAGCTCGAAGGTGTTCCTGATCCGGTCCAGCACGAACTGCTCGATCATCCGCTGGGCGGGCGTCCACTCCGGGAAGCCGGAGATGGGCGTGGGCTTGCTCATGGCGTACTCCTTGAAACGCCGCACGGGAGCGCGGTGAGGTCGTGGGCCCGCGCGCGGCGCGGGCGAGGTGTCTAGAAGCCGCGGGTGGGAGCGGCCGGGAGCGCGCCGCCCTGGCCCGCCACCTCGATGAGGTACGGGTTGCTCGTGCGCTCGCGGCCGATGGTGGTCGCGGGGCCGTGGCCGGGCAGCACGACGGTGTCGTCCGCCAGCGGGAGGACCTTCTCCCGCAGGCTGGTCAGCATCGTCGGCATGCTCCCGCCCGGCAGGTCGGTGCGGCCGATGGAGCCGGCGAAAATCACGTCGCCGGAGAGGCAGACCTGCTCGGCCTCCCAGGGCGAGCCGGCGCCGGGCATCCGGAACAGCACCGACCCGCCGGTATGGCCGGGGGCGTGGTCGACGGTGATCTCCAGCCCGGCCAGGGCGAGCGTGGCGCCGTCGGTCAGCTCGGCGACGTCCTCCGGCTCGGTGTACGGCAGCCGGCCGCCGAAGAGCTGCGTGAGGTCCGTCGACAGCCCCTTGGCCGGGTCGGCGAGCAGCTCACGGTCGTCGGGGTGCACGTACGCGGTGATCCCGCGCGCGCCGCAGACCGGGGCGACCGAGAAGGTGTGGTCGAGGTGACCGTGGGTGAGCAGCACCGCGGCCGGGTGCAGCCGGTGCTCGGCGAGCACGGCATCGAGCCGGTCGAGCACCCCGATGCCCGGGTCGACGACCACGCACTGCTCCCCGGGCGCGGTGGCGACCACGTAGCAGTTGGTGCCGAAGGCCTCCGCGGGAAAGCCGGCCACGAGCACGTCCGCTCCCCTTTCGTCGAGCTGTCGTCCCGATCATCAGCCTAACCGGAGCGGCGACCGCATTTCCCCGACCCATCGGTCCCGGTGGCCTCGTCCGGCACAGTGACGCACCCCGATAAACGCAGCCTGGACCTCGCACACCACTTTCACAGTCGCTACCCGTACACTCTGGCGGGCGTGTGGCGTGGCGCACTCGACGCCCGACGGGTGCACGATGCCCGACCGCCGTGACGACCAGGGTAGAGGAAGGGCAGCACGGGTGGCTTCCAGCAGGGACCGACAGCGCAAACTGGCGCGGGAGAAGCTCGACCGGCAGTTGGCTCGACGGGCCGCCGCCACCAGGCGACGTCGGCAGATCCAGGCCGGCGTCGGCGCCGCCCTCGTGCTCGCGCTGATCGTGGTCGGTTCGGCCTGGGCACTGGGCGCCTTCGACGACAACCCGAAGCAGAAGGCGGCCGAGGACGTCTGCCTCTGGACCCCGCAGGACGCGGCGCGAACACCAACCTCAAGGACGTCGGCACCCCGGCCACCACCGGCCTGCCGACCACCGGCAGCCGGGCGATGACCATCACCACCAACCAGGGTGCGCCGATCACCGCGCAGCTCGACCTGGCCGACGCGCCGTGCGCCGGCGCGAGCATCGCCCACCTGGCGAGCCGGGGCTTCTACGACAACACCAAGTGCCACGAGATCACCGCCGAGGGGGCGCTGCGGTGCGGCGACCCCAGCGGCACCGGCCTGGGCGGCCCGGCCTACTCGTTCTACGACGAGAACGTGCCGGTCGTTCCGGAGGCGAGCCCGTCCGCCAGCCCGGCACCCGGGCAGCCCCCGGCCTACCCGAAGGGCACGGTCGCGATGATCGCCAACCCGCCGGGCGCCAACGGCAGCCAGTTCCTGGTCTTCTTCAAGGACTACAACCCGGCCAAGCCGATCTACCCGGTGATCGGGCGGGTGACCGGCGGGCTCGACGTGGTGGAGAAGATCGGCGCCCTGCCGACCGTGGACAATGGGACCGGGGCCAAGGTCAAGCCGAAGACCGACGTGGTGGTGCAGAGCCTCACCGTCGGCGAGCCGGCCGCGGAGCCGGCTCCGGCGGCGACCACCCCGGCGTCCGGCGCGCGACGGCCAGCCCCAGCGCCGGCTGACCCGGCGCCCACCCAGATCA
>JAEVHO010000144.1 GCA_016802835.1 Micromonospora sp. ATA32
CGCCGCGGGCTGGTCGGTGGTGCAGCCGGCGAGCAGCGTGGGCAGGACGATCGTGAGGGCGCCGGCCAGCCGGCCCGCCGCTCGGAGGTGGGCATGCACCCGACCATTCTCCGGTGCGCGGGCGGTCTCCGGGCACCCGCCCGGCACCGCCGCGCTCCGGCGTGTCGTACGCGCAGGATTCGTGTCCGCGGGTCCCGGCGGGCCCGGGCCACGGGCCGGATGGTGGGATCACCCGACCCGGCGGCGAAGGCCGCCGGATACCCTGATGGGGTCTGACACGCGCCGCCGGACCGGATCCCGGCGGCGTCGGCACGCTCAGGGATGCTGGGAGGGAGTGCACCGTCGTGGCACTCGTGGTGCAGAAGTACGGCGGGTCCTCCGTCGCCAACGCCGAGCGGATCAAGCGCGTGGCCGAGCGGATCGTGGCCGCCCGCAAGGCCGGCGACGACGTGGTGGTGGTGGTCTCCGCGATGGGGGACACCACCGACGAGCTGCTCGACCTCGCCAACCAGGTCAGCCCGCTGCCGCCGGGCCGGGAGCTGGACATGCTGCTCACCGCCGGTGAGCGGATCTCCATGGCGCTGCTCGCCATGGCGATCCACAACCTGGGGTACGAGGCCCGGTCGTTCACCGGGTCCCAGGCCGGCGTGATCACCACCTCGGTGCACGGCAAGGCGCGGATCATCGACGTCACGCCGGGCCGGCTCAAGGGCGCGCTGGACGAGGGCGCCGTGGTCATCGTGGCCGGCTTCCAGGGCGTCTCGCAGGACACCAAGGACGTCACCACGCTGGGCCGGGGCGGCTCGGACACCACGGCCGTGGCGCTCGCCGCCGCGCTGGACGCGGACGTCTGCGAGATCTACACCGACGTGGACGGCATCTTCAGCGCCGACCCGCGGATCGTGCCCGACGCCCGGCACATCAAGCAGATCACCTACGAGGAGATGCTGGAGCTGGCCGCCTGCGGCGCGAAGGTGCTGCACCTGCGTAGCGTGGAGTACGCCCGCCGGGCGGGGTTGCCGATCCACGTCCGTTCGTCATACTCGACCAACACCGGCACCATGGTCACCGGATCGATGGAGGACCTTGCTGTGGAGCAAGCACTGATCACCGGGGTCGCCCACGACCGCAGCGAGGCGAAGATCACCATCGTCGGGGTCCCCGACGAGCCGGGCGCGGCCGCGAAGATCTTCGACACCGTGGCCGGCGCCGAGATCAACATCGACATGATCGTGCAGAACGTCTCCACCGAGGGCACCGGCCGCACCGACATCTCGTTCACCCTGCCCAAGACCGACGGCCCGATCGCGATGGCGGCGCTCAGCAAGATCCAGGAGTCGGTCAAGTTCCGGGGCCTGCTCTATGACGACCACGTCGGCAAGGTCTCGCTGATCGGCGCGGGGATGCGGTCGCACCCCGGCGTGGCCGCCGGCTTCTTCTCCGCGCTCGGCGCGGCCGGGGTGAACATCGAGATGATCTCCACGTCGGAGATCCGGGTCTCGGTGGTCTGCCGGGACACCGACCTGGACAAGGCGGTACGCGCCATCCACGACGCCTTCGAGCTGGGCGGCGACTCCGAAGCCGTGGTCTACGCCGGGACGGGGCGGTAGCGCCCGTGGCGTCGCTGCCCACCCTTGCCGTGGTCGGGGCGACCGGTGCCGTCGGCACCGTGATGTGCCAGCTGCTCTCCTCCCGCCGCAACGTGTGGGGGGAGATCCGGCTGCTGGCCTCCGAGCGCTCGGCCGGGCGGCAGGTGCACTGCCGGGGTGAGGAGCTGACCGTGCGGGCGCTGACGCCGGAGGCGTTCGACGGCGTCGACGTGGCGATGTTCGACGTGCCGGACGAGGTCTCCGCCGAGTGGGCGCCGATCGCGGTCGGGCGCGGCGCGGTGGCGGTCGACAACTCCGGCGCCTTCCGGATGGACCGGGACGTCCCGCTGGTGGTGCCCGAGATCAACCCGGAGCAGGTGCGCAACCGGCCCAGGGGGATCATCGCCAACGCCAACTGCACCACCCTGGCGATGATCGTGGCGATCGCGCCGCTGCACCGCGAGTACGGCCTCCGTGAGCTGGTGCTCGCCTCCTACCAGGCGGTCTCCGGGGCTGGCCAGGCCGGCGTCGACACGCTGCACGCCCAGCTCGGCAAGATCGCCGGGGACCGGGTGCTCGGCTCCCGCCCCGGCGACGTACGACAGGCGGTCGGCGACGAGCTGGGCCCGTTCCCGGCGCCGGTGGCGCTGAACGTGGTGCCCTGGGCCGGTTCGCTGGCCGACGGCGGCTGGTCGTCCGAGGAGCTGAAGATGCGCAACGAGTCGCGCAAGATCCTCGGGCTGCCCGACCTGAAGGTCTCCGCCACCTGCGTACGGGTGCCGGTGGTGACCGGTCACTCGGTGGCCGTGCACGCGGTCTTCGCCACCGAGGTGGACGCCGAGGGGGCCCGCGAGGCGCTGCGGAACGCGCCCGGGGTGATCCTGGTCGACGACCCGGCAGCCGGCGAGTTCCCGATGCCCATCGATGCTGTCGGCACCGACCCGTCCTGGGTCGGCCGGATCCGTCGCGCCGTCGACGACCCGAGAGCCCTCGACCTCTTCGTCACCGGCGACAACCTCCGCAAGGGCGCCGCCCTCAACACCGCCCAGATCGCCGAACTCCTCGCCAAGGAACTCACCACCCCCTGACCCACCACGGTGGGGGGTCAGGCGGCGGCCAGGCGGACGCCGTCGCCACCGTGGCGCTTGACCGTGTAGAGCGCCTGGTCGGCGCGGCGGAGGGTCAGCTCGGGGGACTCGCCGGGCCGGGGGAGGGCGACGCCGACGCTGATCGTGCGTCCGGTGCGTCGCGCCGCCTCGGTGAGCCGCTCGGCGATCCGGACCGCCTCGTCGGGGCGACTCACCTCGATCACCGCGACGAACTCGTCGCCGCCGATCCGGTACAGCTCGTCGCCCTGGCGCAGCGCGCCCTCCAGGGCCCGGGCCAGACCCACCAGCAGGCGGTCGCCGGCCTGGTGGCCGTACGTGTCGTTGACGTTCTTGAAGCCGTCCACGTCGATCGCCAGCAGGGCGGTACGCCCCGGCGTGGCGGCGGCGATCCGCTCGCCGAACGGGCCGGTGTGCCCCAGCCCGGTCAGGGGATCGGAGCTGGCCTGCTCGCGCAGCCGGGCGACGGTACGCAGCCGGTCCAGGCAGGTCCAGGCCTGCCGGCGAGCAGTTCGATCAGGTTCACCGTGGTCGGGTCCGGTCGCAGCAGCCGCTCGTCGGCGACCAGCAGCACCCCGCCGGCGTCGGGCGGGCCGACCGGCACCACGACCAGGGTGCGTACCCCGGCGCGGGCAAGCGGCAGGTGCTCGTCGGTGGGCGGGTGCCCGGGCTCGCCGAGGGTGTAGCCGGAGCCGTACCGGTGCGCCCGGGCGATCATCCGGCCCAGCGGGCCGGGACCCGACTCGGTCAGCTCGGCCCGGATGCGGGACTCCAGCTCGCCGGGGGCGACGGTGGGCGCGCCGAGCCGTGGCCCCGGCCGGCCGGCGAGCACCAGCACGGCCGCGGAGAGCGTGGAGACGTCCCGGGCGGCGCCGATCGCCGCGGTCATCAGGTCCCACTCGGTCGGCGCGGCGGTCAAGGCGGCGGCGTGCCGCAGCAGCTTCTCGCTGCGACTCTCGGCCGGCGGTCCGCCGAGCGCCACGATCCGGGCGCCGAGCCGTACGGCCAGGCGCTCGGCGGTCTCCCGCCAGCGGTCCAGCTCCTCGGGCTCGCTCCACTGCAGGTCGAGGACGCCGATCGGCCGGCCCGCCGGGTCGAGGATCGGTACGCAGACCTCGGCGGTGACGTCGGGGCGTACCGGGAGGTAGTCGGGGTCCTCGGCGACGTCGGGCACGGTCGCGCCCGCGCCCGAGGCGTACACCCGGCCGACGATCCCGGTCTTCGGCGGGACCGTGGAGAAGACCTGCCAGGAGCCGGTGGCCGCGACGCAGCGGAGCCCATCGTGCACCCGCAACAGGACCGAGATGGTGGCCGGCGCGTACCGGGCGAGCGCGGTGACGGTCCACTGGCACGCCTCGACGGCGGTCGACGCCATCGGCAGGCGGACCGTGACATCACGGATGACCCGATTGTGATCCACGTGCACGTCGTTCCAGGTAGGGGACCCGTCCGGCCGGTGCCGAACCGCGAGATCAAGCGTACTCAGCGGTGCCGGGCCCCGCCCACTTGCAAGATCATCTATGGCTTCGTACGCATGTGCTATCCACAGGCTGTGGACACGGCCTGTGGGGTACGGCGGAGGGGCGACGGGCGGGCGCCGGCGGCGGTAGCGTGAGGGACCCGACCTGGTGGAGGTCCGGATGCTCATCGCCCAGCTCAGCGACCCGCACGTGACCACCGGCCCGCTCGCGACCGAGCCGGTCGCCGGCCTGCACCGCGCGCTCGGCCGGGTGCTGGCCCTGCGACCCCGACCGGACTGCGTGGTCATCACCGGCGACCTGGTCGACCAGGGCCGTCCCGACGAGTACGCCGCCCTGCGCGAGGTGATCGGCCGGTTCCCGCTGCCGGTGCACCTGGCCGCCGGTCACCACGACGACCGCGAGTCGCTGCTCGACGCCTTCGGCGGCACGCCATGGCTGGGCGGTGGCTTCTCGGCGTACTACCACGTCGACCATCCGAACGCGACGGTCGTGGTGCTGGACTCCCTCGCGCCCGGCTCGGACGGCGGCGGCCGGCTCGGCGAGGAGCAGCTCGGCTGGTTGGACGGCGTGCTGGCCGGTCGATCGGAGGCGCCGGCGGTGGTGTGCCTGCACCATCCACCCGCCGCCGTGGGCATCCCGCTCGCCGACGCCATCGGGCTCGCCGACGGAGAAGCGCTGGCCGAGGTGATCGGGCGGCACCCCCATGTCGTACGGGTCGTCGCCGGTCACCTCCACCGGCCCGTCACCATGGGCTTCGCCGGCACCGTGCTGACCGTCGCACCGAGCACCTGGAAGCAGAGCACGCTCACCATGAGCGCCGACGACCAGCTGGGCTGGGTCGCCGAGCCGACCGGCTTCCTGCTGCACCTTCTCGACCAGGGCGGCTGCGTCACCCACCTCGTGCAGGTCAGCCACGCCGCGGGCCTGACCGTCGGCTACTGACCGGAGTGGCCGCCCCGGTGGCAGAGGTCTGAGACGTCGCGTACGGGTCCAACATGCACGCCGCCCGGCTCGGCTGGTACCTCTCCGGTGACCGCCCGCCCGGCGGGCTGCGGACGTACCCCGGCCGGCGGCCCGCTCATCCGATCATCCCTTCCGTCGCCCCCAACGTCCCCTGTCTACTCCCACTCACCGACAGAAATCCGGCGTCGCCGAGTTCATCTGCCCGTCATGTCGGACAGGTCCGGCAGACGGACAGTGGTTGTCCCCGATATCCACAGCTCTGATGGGCTGTCCAGGTCGACCGATGGCGGCCCGGATGAGAAGCTGTCCCTCGGCGGGGCGTCGACCCCCGACCGCCCCCACCTGCGATCAACCCCTGCCACGGCACGGATCAGGGTTGCCGGGCGAATCATCGCCCGGAGAGTCCATCGCCGATTCTCACAAGGAGTTCTATGTCCTTCCCCGGGATGCGTCGGGCCGCCGTCGGTCTGAGCCTGCTCGCCGCGGCCGCGCTGAGCACGGTCGCCGTCAACCCGATCGATGCCGAGGCCGGTCCCAAGCCGGTCGACGTCAAGCTGCTGGCCATCAACGACTTCCACGGCAACCTCGAACCGCCGACCGGCTCCAGCGGCACCATCGCAGGGCAGCCGGCCGGGGGCGCGGAGTACCTCGCCACCCAGCTCGCCAGGCTGCGCGGGACCACGGAGGAGGAGCGGGAGCACACCATCACGGTCGCCGCCGGTGATCTGATCGGCGCCTCCCCGCTGCTCTCCGCCGCGTTCCACGACGAGCCGACCATCGAGTCGCTGAACCTGGCCGGGCTCGACTTCGCCAGCGTCGGCAACCACGAGTTCGACGAGGGCGCCGACGAGCTGCTGCGCATCCAGAACGGCGGCTGCCACCCGGTCGACGGCTGCGCCGACGGCACCCCGTACGAGGGTGCGGGCTTCACGTACCTCTCGGCGAACGCGTTCAAGACCGCGACCGGCCAGCCGCTGCTGCCGCCGTACGCGGTCAAGAAGGTCGACGGCGTCAAGGTCGGCTTCATCGGGATGACCCTGGAGGGCACCCCGGAGATCGTCAGCCAGCAGGGCGTCGCCGGCCTCACCTTCGCCGACGAGGCGGAGACCGCCAACAAGTACGCCCGCATGCTGCGCGCCCAGGGTGTGCAGACCATCGTGGTGCTGCTCCACGAGGGCGGCGTCCAGACCACCGGCTCCGACATCAACGGGTGCGCCGGCTTCACCGGGCCTATCGTCGACATCGCCAACCAGATGGACCCGTCGATCGACGCGATCGTCAGCGGCCACACCCACCAGGCGTACAACTGCAACATCAACGGCAAGCTGGTCACCAGCGCCAGCTCCTTCGGCCGCCTGGTCACCGACATCGACCTCACAATCGACCGGAAGACCGGTGACGTGCTCACCGCCAGGGCCGACAACGTGGTGGTCACCCGGGACGTCGCCAAGGACCCGGCGCAGACCGAGCTGATCACCCGCTACAAGACGGCACTCGGCCCGGTCGCCACCAAGGTCGTCGGCCAGACCACCCAGGTGCTCGACCGGAACCAGGAGACCCTCTTCGGTACGGCGAAGGGCGAGTCCGTACTGGGCAACGTCATCGCCGACGCGCAGCTCGCCGCGACCGACGACGAGCAGAACGCCGTCGCCGCGTTCATGAACCCGGGCGGCGTCCGCGCCGACCTGGACGCCGGTCCGGTCACCTACGAGGAGGCCTTCACCGTCCAGCCGTTCTCGAACAACCTGGTGACGCTCGACCTCACCGGTGCGCAGCTCTACTGCATGTTGGAGCAGCAGTTCGTCACCGGCCGCACGCTCTACCCGTCCTCGACGGTGCGCTACACGGTCGACCCCGCCGGCACCACCGGTACGGTCGCCGACCCGTGCGCCGGCACCCGGGTGGTCCGGGGCAGCCTCACCCTCGGCGGCGGGGCGGTCACCACCGACGCCACCTACCGGGTCACGGTCAACAACTTCCTGGCCGGTGGCGGAGACGGGTTCAGCGTCCTCAAGGGCGGCACGAACGTGGTCACCGGCATGATCGACCTGGACGCCTTCGTGGCGTACCTGACCGCGTCCTCGCCGGTCTCCGCGCCGGCTCTGGACCGGATCCGCACCACGGCCGAGGTCCCGGCCGCCTGACGGCAGGACCCACGCGCATCGGGCCCCGGAGCATCCGCTCCCGGGGCTCGATCTCGTCCCTGCCCCCCGGCATTCCGCCATTCGTTCCTCAAGATGCGCGCAACTTCGGCGCCGTTGCTGTCTCCCTGCCGCAGGAGGCAGCACTTCCGTCAAGCTGCCGGGGGATCGTGCGTGGCGGTGCGGACTTGGCTGGGGCCGTCCGCGTGGGGGCGCCGGGTCAGGCGTGGGCGGGTTCGAGGGTCGGGGCCGGAGCGCGACCGTCCTGGGCCGCGGTGAGCAGCGGGCGCAGCGAGAGGGCCAGCACGGAGGCGACCAGGCAGCCGCCGACCACGACGGCGACCCAGACCTTGCCGTCGGCCGCGCCGATCAGCGGGCCGGCGGTCACCGGGCCGATCACCCCGCTGATGCCGAAGATCATCGAGCTCATCGCGTTGTACCGGCCGCGCAGCTCGTCGGTGGCCAGCGCGTTGGTCAGCGCCGGCATCACCGGCGACAGCATCGTCTCGCCGAAGCCGAAGATCGCCGCACAGGCCACCACGCTGAGCGCCGCGACCAGCGCGTTGCCCGTGCCGACCAGGCCGGAGGCGCCCAGGACCAGCCAGGCGGTCGCGAACACCCCGCCCACCACGGCGAGCCCGCCGGTACGGCTGCGCCCCTCCATCCGCCGGATCACCAGCAGCTGGGACAGCACGATCATCGCCGTGTTGCCGGCCAGCGCCCAGGCCACCACCCGGGGGGTCACCTCGGCCACCCGGACCGAATAGGCGGTGAAGCCCACCTCGATCTGGGCGTACCCGCAGGTGGTGAGCACCAGACCGAAGATGACCAGACGCCGGAACGGGCGGTCCCGCAGCACGGTGAGGTAGCCGCCGCTCGGCGTCGCGTCGCCGGCCGACGAGGCCGCGGCGAGCCGGTGACCGACGTGCGGCAGGCTCAGCAGGATGATCGCCGGGGTCAGGTAGCTGGCCGCGTCGAGCAGGTAGATCAGCTGGAAGGTGGCCGGCCGGGCGGTGTCCACGATGGCGCCGGAGATCAGGCCGCCGACGCCGATGCCGAGATTGAGCAGGGCGAAGTTCAGGCCGTACACCCGCTGCCGCTCGTCGTCGGCGGTGAGCGACGCCAGGATGGTGTTCTGCCCGGACCAGATCGCGGAGCCGCCGATCGCCATCAACGTCGCGACCGCGAACGCGGAGGCGGTCGAGTCGACCAGGGCGAGCGAGCCGGTGCCGACCGCCTCGACCAGCAGGGCGGGCAGCACCACGCGGCGGGCCCCGAACCGGTCGATCAGGGTGCCGCCCAGCGGCGAGAGCGCCAGGGTGACCGCGCCGTACCAGCCGATCACCAGGCCGGCGCGCGGGTCGGACAGGCCGCGCACATCGGTCAGGTAGATGAACAGGAACGGCAGGGTGAGACCGCGCCCGATCGCCGACAGCAGGGTGCCGAGGAGCATCCGTCGGGCTTCCGAACGTCGGGGCAGGGAGCGGCGAAGCATGGTGGATTCTGTTCCGGGGGTACGACGGTTGGCGAGAGCTTTACCGCCCGGCCCGCCCGCGCCGGGCCTTTCTGTGACGAGCGGCACCCGGTGGCCGCGGACCGGACCGCGACGGGATGCCCACCGCCCTGTCGCCCGGACCGCGTTTCCGACCGGTGTCCCACCGGTCTGGGATGCTGGTCGGCGATGACCACGACATGGCGACACCTGCCCGCACCCGCCCCCGAGATCGCGGCCGCGGCGACGGATGCCGTGGCCGCCGCCACGGCCCGCCAGGGCGACGCGTACGGCCTGGCGGCCGACCGGCTCACGAGAGCCGAACGGTCCGGGCTGGTCCTCGGCGTGGTGGTCCGGCTGCTGCTGGAGGAGACCCACCCGGACGGGCTGGACGGCGACGACGTCCGGCAGGTGCTCGAGCGCTGCGTCCGGTCGGCCGTCCCGTGGCGGCCGACGTCGACCCGCACGTGGTGCTGGTCCTGCTCGCCGGGGCGCTCGGCGTCTACGACCCGGGCGAGGACGACGCCCCGCCCGACCCGGCGACGGTGGCCCGGCACGCGCCGTTGCTCGTCGCCGACCTGCTGACGGCTGCGGGCCGGCCGCTGGAGGGCTACCTGGGCGCGGCATTCACGGAGATCGAGCGCACCGAGCGACAGGACTGACCCCTCCCGGGTCAGGCCGATCGGCCGGCGGCACCAGCTGCGCGGGTGGCCGCAGCGGCCGTGTCCCGGTCTTCTCGACCCGGGACGCGCCGCTGCGCCGTTCAGGCGGCCGTCCGCTGCGCCACCACCTCCAGGTACTCGGCCGGGATCCGGACCGTGCCGTCGGTGGCGCGGTCGTGCCGGCGGGCCAGGTCGACCAGGTCGGCGTGGAGCAGGCTCCGCCTCTCCTCGTCGAGCGCCTCGAACGCCTTCAGCGTCGGCCCGTAGTTGGCCCGGAAGAAGTCGGCGAACTCCGCCGGCGCGCCGAAGCGGAACACGAACTCGCGGCGGGCCACCCGCAGCGGGCCCACCGCACCGCCGAGCAGCTCGCGTACCCGGGTCTCGACGCCCCACTCGACCGGCGCGCGCAGCCCGGCGGGCGGCGGCACGTGTCGGCCCACCGTCCGGAACAGCTCACCGATGAAGCCTTCGGGGGTCCAGGAGGCCAGCGCGAGCGTGCCACCGGGCCGGCAGACCCTGACCAGCTCGGCCGCCGCGCGTTCCTGGTCGGGCGCGAACATCACGCCGACGCAGGAGAGCACCGCGTCGAAGGATCCGTCGGCGTACGCCAGCCGCTCGGCGTCGCCGGTCACGAAGTCGACCGGCAACCCTTCGGCCGCCGCCCGCGCGTGGCCGCGCTCCAGCAGTTCGGGTACGTAGTCGACGCCGGTCACCACGCAGCCACGGCGGGCGGCCGCGATCGCCGCGTTGCCGGTGCCGGTGGCGACGTCCAGCACCCGGGCCCCGGCGGAGAGGTCGGCCGCCTCGACCAGCTGCTCGGAGATCAGGTGGATGCGGGCGGCGACCGCCCCGTAGTCGCCGCTGGCCCAGGTCTGCTGTTGGCGCGCCTTCACGGCGGCCAGGTCGAGTGCGATGGTCATCTGCCCTGTCCTTTCGAGGGTGCTGCCTGACCTGCGACGTTAGGCACGCGCCAGCGGCGGGACATGGGGAGAACCACCTATGTTGGCGGCACAAGCCCCTGCCGCCGGGCGACCGCGGCGGCCTGACCGCGGCTCGGCACGGCCAGCTTCACCAGGACCGCGGAGACGTGGTGGCCGACCGTCCGGGCCGACAGCGACAGGCGCGTCGCGATCTGCGCATCGCTCATCCCATCGGCGAGCAGCGCCAGCACCTCCAGCTGCCGGGCGGTCAGGCCGGTCGGGTTGGCAGCCGTCGGACGGCCGGGGCCCGCGGGGCACCCCGGTCAGGCCGCGCCCGCGCAGCTCGGCCCGGAGCCGCCGGGCCGCACGGGTGGCGCCGAGCGTCCATGATCCGCAGGGCCTCGCCGGCCGCCTCGGCGTCACCGCAGGCCAGGGCTTCGGCCCGGGCGTACGGGCAGTCCAGCCGGTCCCACTCGGCCGCCGCGCCGGCCCAGTCACCGTCGATCAGCCGCCGGTACGGCTCCGCGGCGCCCGGCGGTGCACCGGTCAGCTCCCCGGTCCGCCACAGCCAGTACCCCAGCTCCCCGGCGAACCACGGGTCGGCCACCTCGACGGCCAGCGGATAGCCGCGCCGGGCCTCCTCGGCCGCCCGCCCCGGATCGCCGTGCAGCCACCAGTGCTCGGCCAGTGCCGCCGCGGCCGGGCCGACGAACTGGAGTTCGCCCGTCCCGTACGCCCACCGCGCGGCGGCCTCCAGGTGGGGCAGGGCATCCGGCTCGCCGCACCGGGACCGCAGCCGGCCGAGGGCGATCATCGCGGGCACCAGGCTCCCGCCGGGCTGCTCCGGACCGGCGAGCGCCTGCTCCGCGTCAGCCCGGGCGCCGGCCCAGTCGCCCCGGGCCAGCCGCAGCCTGGCCCGGTAGCCGAGCAGGTGGCGCGCGTACCCGTCGAGGTCCCGTCCGGTGGTGAAGTCGAGCGCCCGGTCGACCCGGGCGGCGCCGGCCTGGTGGTCGTACCGGTCGATGGTCATGGCGGCGAGGTTGACCAGCGCCCGCGCGGCGTGATCGTCGAGGCCGTTTGCGGCGGCGAGCGCATGCGCCCGCTCGAGCTCCGCCGCGCCGTCGGCGTCGCCGCGCTGCAACCGGGCCGACCCGACGTTCACCAGCGCGTGGGCCTCGGTCTCGAGGTCGCCGAGCCGGCGGGCCAGCGCCAGCGCCCGGGCGCCCAGTCGACCGCCAGGTCGTCGTCGTTGGCCAGCATGAGCAGCTGCGACATCGTGCTGTACGCCATGGCCAGCTCGCCGCCCGGCGGGGCGGACTCCAGCACCTCGATCGCCCGCACGGCCGCCGCCCGGGCGCCCGCGGCGTCGCCGGTCCACCAGGCGAGCCGGGACAGCCAGCGCAGGTTCTCCCCGATCCGGGTCGGTCGCCCTCGGCCTCCCGCAGGGCGAGGGCCTGCCGGCGGGCGGCGAGCGCCTGCGCGGCGAGCCCGGCCAGGTAGCCGGCGACGGAGTACGCCTCCAGCAGCTCGGCCCGGTGCGGCGCCGCAGCCGCTCGGCGTGCGGCAGCCGCGATCTCGTGGAGGGCGACCGCCTGGCGGTGTGCGCCGACCGCCGCGG
>JAEVHO010000145.1 GCA_016802835.1 Micromonospora sp. ATA32
CCGCCGGCTACCCGCCGCCGGGGCCGTTCCCACCGGCGCCCGGCGTGCCCGTCGCCGGCCAGTGGGGCGCGCCGCCGCCTCCCGGGTACGCGATGCCGCCCGCGCCACCGGCAAAGAAGCGCGGCGGCAGGATCGCGCTGATCATCATCCTGGTGGTGGTGCTCCTGCTCTGCCCCTGCCTCGGACTGGCCGGCTGGGCGGTGTTCCGGGCGGCCGACAACGGGGGGAAACCCGCGGCACCGGCGGTGAGCACGTCCGCCGCGCCGACCGAGGAGCCGAGCGCGGCTCCGACCACGGCGGAGCCGAGCCCGACCGACGACGGGGGCGACTTCGCCAAGGGCGACTGCGTCGTCAACGACGGCACGGACGCGAACGCGGAACTCCGCAAGGTGCCCTGCGGCCCGAACACCTACCAGGTGCTGCTGAAGATCCCGGCGACGAGCGACGGCGACAAGTGCAAGACCCTCGCGCCCTCGGCGACCGCCAACTACGTGCACGACAACTCGGTCGACTTCCTCGACTACGTGCTCTGCCTCAAGAAGCGCACCAAGTAGATCGGTAGCCGAAACTAGGGCTGTCTAGCGTGGACGCTAGACAGCCCTAGTTTTATGTCGACGGCCCCGACACGCCGGTAGGCTCATCTATCCATCTCTAGCCTCGCAGCTAGACGGCCCGATACTGTGCGATGCGTGGATCCGGTCCGCAACCCGTACGCCCCGGGCGCCGGTCAGCGCCCGCCCGAGCTCGCCGGGCGGGGGCGGGAGCTGGACGTGTTCGACATCGTCCTGGAGCGCATCGCCCGCGGCCGGCCCGAACGCAGCCTGATGCTCACCGGCCTGCGGGGCGTGGGCAAGACCGTCCTGCTGAACACGCTCCGCTCCCAGGCGATCGGGCGGCTCTGGGGCAGCGGCAAGATCGAGGCCCGGCCGGACCAGTCCTTGCGCCGACCGGTGGCGGCCGCGCTGCACATGGCGGTACGCGAACTCGCCCCGCGGCACCGCGCGCCGGACCGGATCGACGCCTTCCTCGGCGTCCTCAAGGCGTTCGCACAGCGCTCCGCGCCGGCCGGTCGGGGTGGCACGGCCCCGAAGCTGCGCGACCGCTGGCAGCCCGGCATAGACGTGCCGGCGGCCAGCGGCCGGGCCGACTCGGGCGACATCGAGATCGACCTGGTCGAGCTGCTCTCCGACGCGGCTGCCGTGGCCAGCGATGTCGGCACGGGCATCGCCGTCTTCATCGACGAGATGCAGGACCTCGGCCCGGAGGACGTGTCCGCGCTCTGCGCCGCCTGCCACGAGCTGTCCCAGCTCGGCGCGCCGCTGATCGTGGTCGGCGCCGGCCTGCCGCACCTGCCGGCCGTGCTCAGCGCCGCGAAGTCGTACTCCGAGCGGCTCTTCCGCTACCAGCGCATCGACCGGCTCGACCGGATCGCCGCGGACCAGGCGCTCTGCGCGCCAGCCGAGCGGGAGGAGGTCGAGTACGAGCAGAAGGCGCTCGACCTGCTCTACGAGAAGTCCGGCGGCTACCCCTACTTCGTGCAGGCGTACGGCAAGGCCACCTGGGACCATGCGCCCCGCTCACCGATCACCGCGGCAGACGTCCGGGTGGCCGCGCCGGAGGCCGAGGCGGAACTGGCGGTCGGCTTCTTCGGCTCACGGTTCGAGCGGGCCACCCCCGCGGAGCGGGAGTACATGCGGGCGATGGCGACGCTGTCGCTGGTGGAGGGCGAGTCGGGCGCGGCCTACGGGACGACATGGACGCCGCGGTGCCCACCGCCGAGATCGCCCGGTCCCTCGGCCGGAAGCCGGCCAGCCTCTCACCCGCCCGGGACGCGCTGATCAAGAAGGGCCTGATCTACTCCGGTGAGCGCGGCACGGTCGCCTTCACCGTCCCGCACTTCGGCCGTTACCTGCGCACCCAGCCGGCCTGACCGGTCAGACCTGGGACCAGGGCGGCGGGAAGACCACCTCACCCCTCGGGATCGGGCCGTCCCCGCTGGTCGACGGCGGAAGCACCAGCGCCTGCCAGGGACCGCCCAGCCCGGACCACGGGCTGGTCAACTCCATCCGGTCGGCCGGGCCGAAGCCGAACCGCCGGTAGAAGGCCGGGTCGCCGAGCACCACCACGAGGCGCTCACCCAGTTCGGTGGCCGCGTCGAGGACGGCCTGCACCACGGCCGCACCGAGGCCGAGCCGCTGCCGGTGCGGCGCCACCGCGACCGGACCGAGCGCCAGCGCCGGCATCGAGGCGTCGTCGGCCTTCACCCGCACCCGGGTCAGCAGGGCGTACCCGACCACCTCGCCGCCGTACTCGCCGACCATCGCCAGCTCCGGGATCCAGGCGTCGCTGTCGCGCAGCTCGTCGACCAGCCCCACCTCGGGCGGGGTGGCCACGTCGGGCCGGGCGAACGCGGCCGCCAGCACCCGGCGGACCGGCAAGACGTCGTCCGGGCCCTCGGGACGCAGCCGTAGGGTCGTCACCTGCCGGACCTTACCCTTCGCAGCCGGTCCATCCGCGACGGTCGCTCGAATCGGCGTGGAGTGACGTCCATGTCGGCCGATCCGGATCGGCCGTTGCCAGGGTAGCGGCCGCCGGGACGGGGTATGACTGATCCATGAAACCCGTGCGCTCCCTCGCCCGTGTCATGTTGAGCGGCGTCTTCGTGTTCAGCGGCGCCCGCAACCTCCAGAACCCCGGACGGCTGGTGCCGGCGGCCAAGCCGATGACCGACCGGATCGCGCCGCTGATCGAGCGGGCCGCCCCCCAGCTTCCCACCGACCCCGAGACGCTGATCCGGGCCAACGCGGCCACCCAGCTCGTCGGCGGACTCATGCTGGCCACCGGCAAGTTCACCCGGCCGGCCGCGCTCGTGCTCGCCGGGACGCTGGTGCCGTCCACCGTCGCCGGCCATCCCTTCTGGACCAACGACGACCCCGCCGCGCGGAACAACAACCAGATCCACTTCCTGAAGAACCTCGGGCTGCTCGGCGGGCTGCTGCTCGCCGCCGCGGACACCGAGGGGAAGCCGGGTCTGCGCTGGCGGGCCGGTCACCGGATCGGTCACTCTCGACGTTCGGTGCGGCGAGCCGTCCGGACCGCCCGCCGGGAGGCCCGGATCGCCGTACGGTCGGCATCGACCGCCCGCCGACTGCCGGGCTGACCTGCGTCTATCCCTCCCACTGCCGGCCCTCACCCCCGCTAAGGCCGCGAATTACCTGAACCACCCGCTAGGCGTTAACGCGGTGGAAATGTCAAAAACATGTGTGGGATCGGACACGGTCGCATAACGCGGGAGGCATTAACGTGAGTCGCCGTTCTAGGCTCCCTGCAGGACCTGGACGGGTAGGACGACCTTGGTACGGGGGTGGCCACGCCATGCCGGCGACCGTCGGGAGACGGATGGACCGCCTCGCCCCAGTCCACCGTGTAACGCGTGGGATCGATCGTAGAACAGTCGTACGGACCGGCATCGTGGCCGCCGTCGCCTGCACCGCATGGCTCGCCATCGGTGCGTTCGGGCGGCCGTACAACTTCTTCGACATGAAGATCTACCACGGCGCGGTGGTGTGGTGGGCGAGCGGTCATGAGCTGTACGACTTCATCGCGCCCACCACCACGCTCGGTTTCACCTACCCGCCCTTCGCCGGTCTGGTCATGCTGCCAATGGCGCAGCTGCCCGTCGAGGCCGCCGGCTGGGTCAACGCGCTGGGCAGCATCGCCGCCCTGACGGTCGTGCTGGCCGCCCTGCTGCGGCCGATCGTGGACCGGCTGGCCTGGCCACTCTGGTTCACCGTGGCCATCGCCGTGCCGATGGCGGTCGCCCTCGAACCGGTCCGGGAGACCCTCGGCTACGGCCAGGTCAACGTCCTCCTCTTCGCGCTGATCATGGCCGACCTGGTGGGGCTGCGGTGGCGCGCCCGACGGGGCACCCACTACGACAGCGCCACCGGTCCGCTCCAGCGCTTTCTCTACAGCGGAGTCTGGGCCGGCGCCGGCATCGGCCTGGCCACCGCGGTCAAGCTGACCCCCGCGCTGTTCATCGCCTACCTGCTGATCACCCGCCAGTGGCGGGCGGCGACGACCGCGGTCGGCACCACGATCGGCGTGACGCTGGGGACCTTCGCGCTCGTCGGGCCGGAGTCGCGGGCGTACTTCGGGGGCGTGCTGTGGCAGACCGAGCGGGTCGGCGCCGCGGACATGACTCCCAACCAGTCGCTGGCCGGGTTGCTGGCCCGGCTGTACGACTCGATCGAGACGCCCGGCCTGCTCTGGCTGTCGTTCTCCGTCCTGATCCTCGCCGTGGGGCTGTCCCGGGCCGCCACCTCGCGGGCCGACGGCGACGAGTTGACCGCGTTCACCCTGGTCGGGCTGACCGCCAACGTGATCAGCCCGATCTCCTGGTCGCACCACCTGGTCTGGGTCATCCCGGCGATCATCGTGCTGGCCGACGCCGCGGTACGCCGCCGAGAGGCGAGCCGAGGGCTGGCGCAGCGGGCCGGGCAGCCGTCGTCGTACGGCGGGTTGCCGGGCGTAAACGGCCTGCGACCGCCGATCTGGTACCCGACGCTCACCGGCTTCCGGCACGGCGTGGCCGCGATCGGGCTCTATCTGCTCTTCCTGATCTCACCGATCTGGCCGTACGAGCACCAACTCCCCGAGGTGTCGCACTACCAGGACGGGCTGTTCGGCGCGCTCATGGAGAACTCGCTGGCGCTGGCGCTGATCGTCCTGGTGGCGGCGCTGCCCTGGCGGCCGGGCGCCGAGCCGGCGTTCTACTCCGACCGGTTGGGCCGGTCCTTGCTGGCGGCCGGACGGCGCTGAGCGCCACCGGCCCGTCGCCCGTCACTGACCGTGCCTGCCCGGGTGACACCCGGCCCGGCGGTCAGGGACAGTTCACCCACTCCTCGGTGCCATCGGCGAACACCTGCCGCTTCCAGATCGGCAGTCGCGCCTTCACCTCGTCGACCAGTCGGGCACAGGCGGCGAACGCGGCGGCCCGGTGGGCGGTGCTGACCGCCGCGACCAGCGCCACGTCGCCGATCGCGAGCGGGCCGATCCGGTGCGACACGGCGACCGCGTACACGTCGGGGTCGGCGGCCACCTCGGCGGCGACCTCGCGGAGCACCGCGGCGGCGCTCGGGTGCCCCTCGTACTCCAGGGAAACCACCGGGCGGCCGTGGTCGTGGTCGCGGACCACGCCCTGGAAGGAGACCACCGCGCCGGCCCAGCGATCGGCGACCGCGGTCTCGTGCGCGGCGAGGTCGAGCGGCTGGTCGGTCACGGCGCCCACGACGTGCGGCGCCGCCGCACCCCCGTTCCGGCGCGCCCGACGGCGAGACCTCACCCCCGCGCATCCGCGCTCGCCGCGAACACCCGCACCCCCGCGCCCTCCGTGCCCCGACCCGGTCACCACGCCCCGCTCCCCCGGGCAGCAGCGGCAGGGGCACGACCGGCACCCGGGCACCGACGCGCCAGAGGTGCCGGGCCGGATGACGGCGAAGCCGTCGGCCGCGGCCAACCCGCGCAGCATGGCCGACCCCACGTGCCGCAGCGGGTGGGCGGTGCCGGCGACCCGGTCCAGCCGGACCAGGGCCAGGTGGGTGAAGTCGCCCGACCGGGGAGGGGCTCGGCGAGCGTGGCGTGCGGCAGGACCGGCATCGTCCGGCCCTGCAGGCCGGCGAGGAGGGGCGCCACCAGCGAGACCAGCGCCACGATGGCGGACTGCGGGTTGCCGGGCAGGCCGGCGACGAAGCGCACCCGGCCGTCCGCTCCCGGCAGACGGGCCAGCAGCATCGGGAAGCCGGGTCGGACCGCGACGGTGTTGACCACGTAGTCGGCGCCGAGCGCCTCCAGGGTGGGGTGCAGGTGGTCGACCGGGCCGTGCATCGTGCCGCCGGTCGTGCAGACCAGGTCGGCGGTGCTCAACGCGGACCGCAGGGCCGCCACGTGGGCGGGCAGGGTGTCCGCCACCGGGCCGACCACGTCGGCCGGTCGCACCAGGCAGCCGTACCGGCGCAGCCAGGCCGGCACCGCGGGCCCGAGGGCGTCGCGTACCCGGCCGGCACCGGGTGGGCCGGAGGTGAGCAGCTCGTCGCCGAAGACCAGGAGCGCGGCGCGTGGCTGCCGGCGTACCCGGAGGTTGTCGTGACCGCAGGAGGCGGCCAGGCCGATCACCGCCGGGTCGACGGGGGTGCCGGCGGGCAGGAGCTCCTCCCCGGCGTACGCCTCCTCGCCCGGCTGACGCCACTCCGGCGTGCCCCGCGGGGTGCCGCTGACCTGGCCGTCCGCCTCCCGGGTCGACTCCTCGACCCGCAGGATGGCCGTGACCCCCTCCGGCACCATCGCGCCGGTGGCGATCTCGACGGTGGTGCCGTCCTCGGTCAACGGGGCCGGGGAGTTGCCGGCCAGCACCCGACCGACGACCTGCCAGGGGCCGGTGCCGCGCACCGCCCAGCCGTCCACGCTGGAGGTGGTGAAGGCGGCAGGTCGGTCCGGGTGGTGAGCGGCTCGGCGAGGGTGTGACCGTCGGTGTCGACGAGCGGCCGGCTGACCGCCGGGAAGGCGGCGGCCAGGCCGACGGCGTACACCCGGGAGCGCGCCTCCTCCCAGCCGGTGGGTGGCGGTGGGGCGACCGGCGCGGCGGCCGATGCGGTCTGCGTGCTCACCCGGTCGAGCCTATCGTCGCCGGGGGGCGGGATGCCGGTTCAGTGGTCGCCGCCGCGGAGCTGGTCGACGGCGTGGGTGAGGATCGGACCGAGCACGGCGAGCCCGTCCCGGGCGCCGCCGGTCGAGCCGGGCAGGTTGACCACCAGCATCCGGCCGACCACCCCGGCCAGCCCCCGGGAGAGGGCCGAGGCGGGGACCCGGTCGCGGCTGTGCGCGCGGATCGCCTCGGCGATGCCGGGGATCTCGTAGTCCAGCAGGGCACGGGTCACCTCCGGCGTCCGGTCGGTGGGGGTGATGCCGGTGCCGCCGCTGGTCAGCACCACGTCCACCCCGTCGGTCAATGCCGACCGCAGCGCGGCGCCGACCGGCTCGCCGTCGGGCACCACCACCGGCTCGTCGACCTGGCAGCCCAGCTCGCGCAGGCCGGCCACGAGCAGGGGGCCGCTGGTGTCCGCGTAGACCCCGGCGGCGGCCCGGTTGGAGGCGACCACCACCCGTGCGCGGATCACGGCCGGTCCTCCGGGCGGATCCACTCGCCGGTCCTGCCGCCCTCCTTGCGGAGCACCCGGACCCCGTCGACCGAGGCCGCCGGGTCGACCGCCTTCACCATGTCGACCAGGGCCAGCCCGGCGACGGCGACCGCGGTGAGCGCCTCCATCTCCACCCCCGTCCGGTCGGCCGTCCGGGCGGTGGCCGTGATCTCCACCGTCTCGGCGGTGAGGCGCAGGTCGACCGTCACGCCGTGCAGGGCGATCGGATGGCAGAGCGGGATCAGGTCGGGGGTGCGCTTCGCGCCCATGATGCCGGCGAGTCGACCGACGGCGAGCGCGTCGCCCTTGGGCAGGCCGTCGCGGCGCAGCAGCTCGACCACCTCGGCCGTGGTGCGCAGCCGGCCGGCGGCGACGGCCGAGCGGCCGGTGACCGGCTTGGCGGAGACGTCCACCATCCGGGCCGCGCCGGCCGGGTCGACGTGGGTGAGCTGGGCGGGATCGGTCACGGTCGCGAGCCTATCTTTCGGGTACGACCAACCGCGCCGCGCCGGGCGTTTGCGCACCTCCGGTTCGCCGTAGCGATGGTCGGGTTTCGACAGGCCACCTAGAACCCGGATCTCCAGCTGTTTCCTCGACTCCGACCGTTGCGGATACTGGAACGATCACGCAGGGGTTGGCGACGTTAGCCAATCTTTGTCGGTCGCGGATCCATTCGGCCACCCGTAACACCTCCTGCATTTCTCGTACGTTCACCTGGCGTGGGCCGAACAGGCCCAGCACTAGGGCCGGACTGGCTGATGGAGACGATGGTGTACCTGGTCAGACTGAGGTTGCCCCCGGGCCTTACGACTCGCCGGCGCCGCGCCCGGTTGCTCACAGTTCTTGACGGAAGCACTCCGCTACAAGCGCGAAGGGGAATCCAGTCGGAAGCGCTCCGCATGGGGTCGATGGACAGAACGTGACAAATCATCCGTAGCTTACCTAATATTGCGTATACCGACATTTATGCGCCCAAAGCTGGGCTGATCTGCCTTAGGCTTCACCCGTCAGCAGGAAACACAACAACTCGCTGGGGGTCACCATGAAGTCGCATGAATGGACCTGATCGCTACTTCTGCAACCGGGTACAGGGAAGTACGCTTGCGGAGCGCTTAGCCATCGGTGACAACACAGGGACGATGGGTGGCTCCACAGGACCGACAGACCGGGACCGATCAGCGGCTCTTGCCGCTAATCGGTCTCGTCGTCTTTCTGGCCGCCGCTGCCTTTGCCATCTCGGCATACCACCTTCGTCTCGATCCGGCCGCACCGGCACTGTGGGCGGCGCTCATCTCGCTGGTAGCGCTCGGCTTCACGGTGAAGGTTCGGATCAGGATCCGAGCCAACAACCACAACATCGCCTGGACCGAGACGGCGATCATGATTGGCCTTGCTGTCGCCCCTCTCCCGATGGTCGTCCTGGCAACCGGCTTCGGCCTCGCGATCGCCACGGCGACGACTCGGACCGCACCCCTCAAGGCGTCGTTCGGTGTGGGCAAGAACATGCTGGTGGCGGCTACGGCGGGTCTGGTGCTCCACCTCGCCGGGTGGCGTTCCGGAGCGGACGTCATCACCAGCACGATCTGGCCACTGTCGATCGCGTACCTGGCAGCGGTCGTCCTCGACGAGGCGATCACCCTCCCGGTCATCGCCATGGCGACCGGCGAACGCCTGCGAGACCTGTTCCGGGAGGACTGGGGCCTCCGGCTTGGCACCGCTGTCGCCAGGCTCGTGGTCATCGTCGGAACGGTGTTCATCCTCCGGGCCGACAGTCACCTGCTGCTCGCCGTCCCCCCGCTGGTGCTCAGCCTTCACCTCATCTACTCGAACCGGGTCCGCACGAGGACCGAGCAGCAGGCCTGGCAGCGCCTCGCCCGGACCACCGACGCGCTCAACGTCGTGGACCTGGACCTGGTGCTCACCAGCGCCGTCACCCAGGCCGCCGAGCTCTTCTCCGCCGACGAGGTCGAGATCGAGCTGCGTGAGGACGGACGCGTGATCCGCGGCTCCGGCGGCACCATCTCGCATGACGGGCCGACCGACGAACCGAGCACGGTCGACGGCACCATCATCCCGGCGACGCTGGAGGGGCACGACCGGGCCGTCGACGTGGGGGTGCTGCGGCTGCGGTTCCGCGGCCCGGTGCAGCTCTCCGAGCGGGAGCAGTACACCGTGCGGACCTTCGCCTCCGCGCTCTGCACCGCCGTCCGCAACGCCCAGGCGTACGCCGAGCTCGCCCGGGTCGCCGACGAGCACGCGTACGCGGCCACCCACGACGCGCTGACCGGGCTGGCCAACCGCCGGCACCTGCTCGACCAGGGCGCCGAGCAGCTCAGCAACCGGCTCGCCGACGGCGTCACGGCGCTGGTGCTGATCGACCTCAACCATTTCAAGGAGGTCAACGACACGCTCGGGCACGCCGCCGGGGACCAGGTGTTGATGCAGGTCGCCGACCGGTTGCGCGGCGCGGTGCGGCCCGACGACCTGGTGGCCCGGCTGGGCGGCGACGAGTTCGCCGTACTCCTGCGGAGCCTGCCGGCCCCGGCGGTGGCCGCGCACCGGGCGGACGCCCTGCTCGCAGCCCTGCACGAGCCGCTCGACCTGGACGGTATGCGGATCAGCGTCGAGGCGAGCGGCGGCATCTCCGGCGCGCCGGCCAACGGCGGCATGGCCGAGCTGCTGCGCCGTGCGGACGTGGCGATGTACCAGGCGAAGCGTGCGGGTCAGCGGATCTCCACGTACGCCCCGACCCGGGACACCGCCGACCTCGGCCGGTTGACCCTCGGCGGCGAGCTGCCCCGGGCGGTGGCCGACCACGAGTTCACGGTGAACTTCCAGCCGATCGTCGACCTGGGCACCGGCGAGGTGACCGGCGCGGAGGCGCTTGCCCGCTGGCACCACCCCACCCACGGAATGATCGACCCGCTGCGCTTCCTGGAGGCCGTCGAGCGTTCGGGGCTGCTGCCGGCGTTCGCCGAGGCGATCCTCGACCAGGCACTGATCGCCGCGGTCAGCTGGCGCGCGGCCGGCTTCGACCTGCCGGTCTCGGTCAACGTGTCGCCCCGCAGCCTGCTCGACGCCCGCTTCCCCGGTTCGGTGCTGGCCCGGCTGCGAGCGCACGGTCTCCCGCCGGACCGGCTGGTGCTGGAGCTGACCGAGACGTTGACGCTCAGCCAGCTGGACGTGGTCGACCGGGTGCTCAGCCGGCTGCGCGACTCCGGCGTCCGGCTGGCCCTGGACGACTTCGGCACCGGCTATTCCTCGCTCTCCCTGCTCTCCCGGATCCCGGTACACGAGCTGAAGATCGACCGCAGCTTCGTCACCGCGATGGAGAGTTCGGCGGAGGCCGCCGCCGTGATCCGCTCCACCCTCGACCTGGGCCGCAGCCTCGACCTGGCCGTGGTGGCCGAGGGGGTGGAGAGCGAGCCGCAGCGCCGCGCGCTCTGGGAGGCCGGCTGTGCCGCCGGGCAGGGCCACCTCTTCGCCCGGCCACTGCCGGCCGGCGGGCTCCTCGCCGCGCTCCAGCGCGGTTCGGGCGGACGCCCCGGCACCCTGGCACCGCCACTGCACGACGTCGGCGCGGTGATCCGCCTGCCGGCGGGCCGTCGCCAGGCCGGACGAAGCCGTACGGATCGTCTGCCACACTTGCCGGCGTGATCGCCGACCGGACCTCCTGCCACCCCCGCGGCTGGCGGGCCGTGGACTCCGCCGGTGGCGGGCTCGCCCTCGACCTGGGCCTGTACGCGGTCTCGGCCCTCTTCGCCGTGGTCACCGCAGCCACCTCCACGCTGCTCCCGCACCGGGCCTGGGGAGCCGCCGCCGCGGTCGGCTACCTCCTCGCGGCGCTCGCGGTCACCGGGCAGCTGCTGGCCCGTCGAGGCCGCGCCGACTCGCCGCTGACCGGCGTCCGCGTGCGCTGGGCGGTCACCGGGTTCGCCTGGGCGACGACGGCCCTGCTGCCGCTGGTGCTGCAGAGCATCCAGCGGGCCGCGGGGCGGACCGACCGGGCCCAGGAGGAGGTGCTGGTCGTCGAGAACGCCGGCATCCGCCTCGCCGAGCACGGCACGCCCTACCTCGGGCACGACGCGATCGCCGCCCTGCCGCCCGGCGAGCAGCTGCTCGGCTACACCCCGTACCAGCCGGGAATGGCGCTGTTCGGGCTGCCCCGGGCCGTGGCCGACGGCTGGTGGACCGACGCGCGGGTCTGGTTCGCCATGGCCACCGCGCTGGCGCTGGCCCTGGCGGTGGCCGCGCTGCGCAACCCGGGCGGGTCCGGCGACCGTGCCGCGGCGGGCAGCGACGACACCATGACCATCGGCGGCACTGCCGTGCTCCGGGGCGTACAGGCCGCGACCGTGCTGCCGGTCTGCGCGCTCACCCTGGCGACCGGCGGCGACGACCTCCCCGTACTCGCGCTCTGTCTGCTGTCGTTGGCCCTGGCCGCCACCGGGCGGCCGGGCCTGGCCGGCATCTCGATCGGGATCGCCGGAGCGCTGAAGCTCTTCGCCTGGCCGCTGGCGATCGTCCTGATCGCCTGGGCGGTGACCCGCCGGGTGGCCGGCCGGGTGACCGCCGGCGCGATCGGGCTGCCGGTCCTCGCCCTCGTTCCCGCCCTGCTGGTCGACCGGGACGCGCTGGTGGAGAACGTGCTGCGCTTCCCCGCTCGGCCCACGGCCTGGTGACCAGCCCCGCGCAGTCGCCCCTTCCCCGGTCACCTGTCGCCACGCCCTGCCGGCGGGCCGGGCTGGTCGCCGCCGC
>JAEVHO010000146.1 GCA_016802835.1 Micromonospora sp. ATA32
TCAACTCCTCAACCTGGACGATCAGCCGACGCGTGAGCCCGATCAACTCCTCACGCGACAACTCCTCCAGACCCGGCACCCGAGGATCGCACCACGCCGATGACCTTGACACACGCACCGACACGCCACGCGAGGCTCACCTCGCCCACCGATCACACTCCGCCACCGACGGTCACTCCACGGAGTAGCTGTGAATGTTTACCCTTCGACGCCTTGTTCCACGCGTACCTCGGCATCCGAATCCTCATCTGCAGGATTCGCAACGACCAGTAGAAACCGCCGCGTCTATCCGGTCATTTTCGTGGCTGCCATAACGGTGAAAATCCGGGTTCTGTCGCTGATTGTGTGATGTGGACGGTTGTCCATGATCATGATCGGTGTGTTCGATCGTTGAGCAGTTGCTGCCTCATCTGTCCGGGTTACTGATCGACAGCGTTGAGAGCCGGTCCGGGATCATCGTGCTCATTGCCCGAGTCCGGGCGACGACGGCGCGGTGTGGCACGTGCGGGCAGCCGTCGGGCCGGGTTCACGGTCGCTATCGGCGGCAGTTGCGAGACGTCGCCGTCGCCGGAGCGGGCCTGGTGCTGCAGGTCCACGTGCGCCGGTTCCGCTGCGGCAACAGCGGTTGCCGGGCGGTCACCTTCACCGAGCAGGTCGACGGCCTCACCGCCCCCTACGCCCGGCTGACCCTTGGTCTGCGGGAGACATTGACGCAGATCGGACTCGAGCGGCCGTCGAAGTGCGCGACAACGCGCTGTACCTCGACGCGCCCGCCCAGCGCGCCGCGCAGATCAACCGCCGGCTGGTCGAGTCCGGCGTCGAGGTGCACGAACTGCGCTGGTCCGAACCGACCCTCGAAGCCGTCTTCCTGGAGCTGACCAAGGATCGAGAGGAGCCTGCTCATGCGCGGCAGCCTGTCGGCTGAACTGCTCAAGCTGCGAAAGCGCCCGGCCACCTGGCTGGTTGGTGCCGTGTTCGTGACGCTGGGCCTGGTGTTCGCCTACCTGTTCCCGTACCTCAGCTACCGCAGCGGCGGGGCGCGGCAGGGACCAGTCGCCGGCTCCGGCGAGGAACTGCTCCTGGACGCCCTGCCGGCGAACCTGGTGCCCTCGGCATTGAGCGGGTGGCCGCTGTTCGGCGGCGCGCTGGCGCTCGTGCTGGGCGCGCTGATCACCGGCAATGAGTACGGCTGGGGCACGCTGAAGACCGTCCTGGCCCAACGACCCGGCCGCCTCGTCGTGCTCGCCGGCAAGGTGACCGCGGCGGCCCTCGTGACCGCGATCATGGTGATGGTCTCCCTCGCCGCGGACGCGCTGGCGAGCTGGGCCATCGCGGCGGCCGAGAACCGTGCCGTCGACTGGCCGCCGCTGCCCGACCTGGCCCAAGGGTTCGTCGCTGGCTGGTTGATCGTCACCATGTGGTGCGTCGCCGGCATGTTCCTCGGCACCGTGCTGCGCGCCACCGCCCTGCCGGTCGGCATCGGCCTGGTGTGGGCGCTGGTGATCGAGCAACTGGTCCGCGGTTTCGCCTCCACACTGGACGCCATCGACGTGCTACAGCGCTGGCTGCCGGGCACCAACGCCGGAGCGCTGGTCGCCGCGCTCGGCGCCCCGACCCAGGCTCAGGGCCGGGGCACGCCCGGCATCACCGACGTCGTCGGCGGGACCCACGCCACGTTGGTCGTCGCCGGGTACCTGATCACGCTGACCGCCGCGACCGCCATCGTGCTACGCCGCCGCGATGTCACCTGAGCAGACACCAACCGCGACCACCACCACGCCCGACGCCCAGCCCCACGCCGCTCAGCCAGGGCAGAGCGCGCGCCACCGCCCCGCCGAACGCTGGCCCGGCGTCCGCGTCGTCACCTGAGCGGGCGCTCGAAGCCCGCGGAGGGTTGCCGCCGAGGCGCGCTCCTGCCGGCCGGCGACTCCCGGGGGCCGGGAGAGCGGGCGGCGCACATGATCTTGCGTGATGTGCGCGGTGTGCTCTCCAGCGGATGCTAACCCGGGTCAACCGGTGCCAGCGCGGGTCACCGCGGCCGACCGCCGGTCGCAAACCGGGGTCCGTGTGCTTCGGGTGTGGTCCTGGGCTGGGACAACAGGGCTCCGGGTGACGTGGGTGAACGCGGGCCACTCCCTGCCACCCCAGGTGAACCCCCAGGTCGCTAGACTAGGCCCTCGCGCCCTCGTAGCTCAGGGGATAGAGCATCGGTTTCCTAAAACGACGCCCACCAATCACCTGGAGCCGCGTGACCTGCTGCTCTGCCTCATCAATGCGCCAAATGGCGGTCGCATCCGCGCGGACTCTGCTCGGTGGGTTAAAGGACGGCCCCGGCGGGAGCCACGCATCCCGGGCACGACCCAGGACGAAAGTCATCCACGCCCAGCACCGTTGGCGTCACCAGGGGCGCGTCGGGCATCCGGCGGATCATCCGGATCAACGTCATCCGGGACACCGCGACCGCCAACCGGTGCGCCAGTCGTGAGCCCGGTCTACCGCCCAATGCCAGTGCGACGGCCTCCAGGTCGCTGGCCGCCAAGACGGTGTGACGCCCGTACCGCCGGGTCAGACCTGGTACCTGCTCGACGAAGGTCCGCCGGCCGCAACCGGCGGGGCCGACCCTCGATCCGGCGAGGATGCGGCGGATGGTGCCGGCGCCGACCCGGTGGCCGAGGCCGACGAGCTCGCCTTGGATGCGCCGATGCCCCCAGCCGGGGTTCTCCCGGGCCAGGCGCAGCGACGAGGTCACGGATCTCGTCGCTGATCCGTGGCCGTCCCTGCTGGTTCGGATAGGTCCAGCGTTGGCGGACCAGTCGGCGATGCCAGGGCCAACAGAGTCGTCGGGGTGACGATCCGGTGCTTCCACAGTTCTCGTGGCAGGGCCCGGACCAGCGCGGACAACACCGCGCGTTCTGGCCACGACAGCTGCGGCCGGCCGATCTGGCGCCGCAGTACAGCAACCTCGTGGCGCAGCACCACCAGTTCCGCGACCATCGCGAACTCGCTCCGCGTGGCCTGCGGCAGCCAGCCAAACACGCGCACTGCGCTCAAGTACAGCAACCGAACCAACACGCTCCCCATCCTGTGCAGGGACGCGGAACAGCAGCTCACAGCAGGTGCGATGAGTTTTGGCACGGTACAGGTGCTCGGCTTGCCACCGGGCGGCCTGCCCTGCTGCCTGGGCGGCCGAGTCGACCGGTGGTGGCAGGTGGGTGAGCAGGCCGACGTGCCTGCCCGACAGACTCTCCGCGGACCAGGCGACGCGTATCCCAGCGGACGTCGCCTCTCGCATGAAGCGAAGGAACGCCGGTCGACTACCGCGTTACGTCGTCGGATGAGTTCTGCAGCGATTCGAGCTCGTCCAGCGTCGGCAGGCCTTGCCAGTCACCATCAGTGGCGACGGACCACGCGCCCATCAGGGCGGCCCAGCGAAGGGATTGGCTGCTGCCGTGGCCACGGATCAATGCCGCGAGGAAACCCCCGGCGAAGGCGTCGCCCGCGCCGACCGAGTCGACGGCCATCACTGGCACGGCCTCGACGACGTGCACCTGCCCCTGGACGTAGGCCACGGCACCGAGTTCGCCCCGCTTCACCACCGCGCTGCCGCCGCCCAGCGACGCGAGCTCACGGGCCAGCGACGTCGCATCCGGTGCATCGCAGGCGACCCGTGCCTCCCCCTCCGTGGCGAAGACAATGTCGGCTTTCGAGGCCAAAAAGCGGAATTCGTCGCGTGCTTCCCGCTCGCTCCACAGCGCCCTGCGGAAGTTGAGGTCCACCGATACCAGCGTGTCGGATGTACGGCAGATCTCGATGCTCTTGTGGACCGCGTCCAGGGCGGTCGCGCTAAGTGCGGGGGTGATCGCACTGGTGTGGAAAACCCTCGCGTTCCGAAGCAGGTCCGCGTTGACGTCATCGGGCCCTAGAGCGGACCCGGCGCTACCCGAGCGGTAGTAGGTCACGTGGGTTGACTGGCTAGTCCTGGGTGACTTGAGCATGATGGCGGTCGGCTTGGACGGGTCCACCGAAGCGAACGCGCGTACTCCCTCGGCGCGGAGCTCGCGAACCACCATGCGACCGAGCTCGTCGTCGCCGACGCGGCCTGCCCAGGCTGTCGCGACACCTAGACGTGTGGCGGCGATCGCCACGTTCGACTCCGACCCTCCGACGCTCAGCTCCAACGACCGGGCGTGCCGCAGCGGGGTCGTGTGGCGGTGGGTGAGCAGGGCCATCGTCTCGCCCATGGTGACCAGCTCCGGATAGCCCATGAGCGAGTCACTCATCGGTCGCCTGCTTCCAGCGCCGAAGTCGGTTCAGAAACCCTGTGACGCGCGCATGGAACGCCTCGTCGGGCCCGTCCGCCAGCGCATTTCGGGTGAGCGGTGAGCCGATGCCGACCGCCACCGCGCCTGCATCCAGGTAGTCGCCGATCTGGGCGTCGGTCACTCCGCCGGTCGGGATCAACTGGACGTCGGGCAGTGGGTCTCGTAGCGCACGTAGGTAGGCGGGCCCCCCGAGCTGCGCTGCGGGGAAGACTTTTACCGCGGGAGCGCCGGCACTCCATGCGGCCACGACCTCCGTTGGTGTCGCGGCGCCGGGAATGTGCGGCGTACCCAGCTCATGCGCCCGGGCGAGGAGCTCGAGGTTGAGGCAGGGCGAGAGGGTGTAGGTGGCGCCCATGGCGGTGGCCGCCTCCAGGTCGCGACGGTCAGGACACTGCCGGCGCCGATTTCGGCTGAGTCGCCGAGCGTGGCTCGCAACTCCTGGATCGAAGCGAGTGCATCGGGGGTGGTCAGAGTAACCTCGATGCAGGTGACTCCCGCGTCGCGCAGCGCGACGGCGACCTCGGCGAGGTGGGTGCTGACGGGGGCGCGCAGCACGGCGATGATCCGTGTCGCGGGGATCGCGCGTGGCAGCACTTGTCGTGCGCCGAGCGTGGTGACCATTAGCGGGCGATGCTCCTTGTGGCTTGGAGAGTCAGAAGTAGGTGGTGACCGAGCCGGTGACGACATACTCGTCGTCGACCAACGGAATATGGCGCCACTTGTCGAATGCGGTGCACGGGTGCGAGATGCCGCATCCGATCCAGTCACCGGGGCTCAGCGGATCATCGTCTGGGATTGAGAGGTAAGCGTGCTGGTCGTTCAGCGCCGTCACAATGAAGCCCTCGGCAGGACGTTGACCCTGCCCGTCCCGATTGCGGACGTGAAGCACCACCGGCAGACCCTGGTCGAAGGGGACGTCCCGTCGGCCGAAGTCGGCGAAGGCGAGCCCACCCTCGGGACGGGAGAGGACCCGGCCCCAGATCTCCAGGGCGGGCTTGAGCGAATGTGCCGAGCCAGGTTGGGCGAAGGCGGCGATGCGGTCGTACAGGCCGTCGTCATGGGAGACGTAGCTCCCTGAGCGAATCAAAACGACGGGCTCGGAACGTGGCAGCACGGCCTTCTTCAGCTCGTCGACGACGATATCGAAGTAGGCTCCTCCTCCGACGCTGAGGATGACCGTGGGACCGTCGAACAGCTGCTGCTCATCCAGCGCTGCCGCGATGTCCGCAACGTGCCGGCAGTACGACGCGATCACCTGTACCGAGTCGCCCTCGCGGCTCGACACGAGCGCACCCTCGTAGCCGGCGACGCCGCGAATGTTCAGATACGGCGACTCCGAGGCTGCCCGGGCAACCTGCATCGCCTCGGCGAGCGTCCGTACGCCGGTGCGGCCCCCGGTGGTCGAGATCTCGACAAGGACGTCGAGAGTCAGGTCGAGGTCGAGCCCCGCGAGCACCTCCTCCATGATCCTGATGCCCTGGACCGAATCGACGTAGCACAGAAACTCGTGTTCGCCGGCGTCGGCCAGGTGCTGCGCGATCCACGCGATGCCGGCCCGGTCCACCAGCTCGTTGGCCAACAGGACCCGGGGGACACCGAACTCCCAGAAGGCCCTGACCTGGGCGGGGGTTGCCGCGGTGATGGCCCACGCCCCGGCCTCCAGCTGGGCGTGGGTCAGCTCCGGGGACATGGTCGTCTTGCCGTGCGGGGCCAGCAGTACCTGTTCGGTCTCGCAGTACGCCCGGAGCTCGGCGATATTGTGTGCGACCGCCGAGTCCTTGAGCACCATGACGGGGGAGAAGACCGTCCCGTCGGTCAGCACCTGGGTCCCCACCGGGATGGGCTCGTGACCGCTACCCGGTGCGGACTTGAAGTACGGGGCATGCCCCGCTGCGGTACTCATCAGTGTCCCGGCTTCACGCTGACGATCAGCTCGACCTCGACCGGGGCGCCGTACGGCAGCTCGGCCAGACCCAGCGCCGAACGAGCGTGTTTGCCGCGTTCGCCGAAGACCTGCTCGAGCAGGACGGACGCACCGTTGATGACCGTGGGATGGTCTTCGAACCCCTCGGCGGAGGCAACGAACCCGGTCAGCTTCACGACGCTCTCGACAGCGTCGAGCGCGCCGAGTTCCTGCTGCAGGGCCGCCAGGCAGTTCAGGATGGACAGGCGAGCAGCCTCCTGCCCCTGCTCCACGTTCAGTTCCCGTCCCAGCTTGCCCTTCAGCAGCAACGTGCCGTCACGCGTCGGCGTCTGCCCGGACGAGAACACCAGGTCACCGACCCGCCGCGCCGGAACGTAGTTCGCCACCGGAACAGGGACCGGCGGGAGTTCCAGTCCGAGCGCTGCAAGGTTGTCGGCAGTAGACATTTCAGTTACCTCTTCAGATCGGGTGACCCGCTTCGGGCCACTCATGCTTCGAGTACTCGGGCCAGGAACTGCTGGGTGCGAGGGTGCTGGGGGTCCTTCAGGACCTGTTCCGGCGAGCCTTGCTCGGCGATGACGCCGTCGTCCATGAACACGACACGGTCCGCGGTCCGATGTGCGAAGCCCATCTCGTGCGTGACGACGACCATGGTCATCCCGTCGGCGGCGAGGCTGCGCATCACCGACGTGACCTCGCCGACCAGCTCGGGGTCCAGTGCCGACGTCGCCTCGTCGAAGAACATGATGCGGGGGTTGACCGCCAACGCTCGGGCGATGGCCACGCGTTGCTGCTGACCCCCGGAAAGCTGAGACGGGTAGTTCGCACAGCGATCCTGCATGCCGACCCGTTCGAGACACCGCAGTCCGACCTCGCGCGCTTCGGCCTTGCTCATTTTGAGCGACTTTCGAAGGGCCAGGGTCACGTTTCCGAGCGCGTTGAGGTGGGGGAAGAGGTTGAACTGCTGAAAGACCATTCCCACGTGGCCGCGGATCTCTGGGGCGCGTTTGGGGTCGTGCATGGGCACGTCTCCGACGACGACTTCGCCGGAGTCGGCCGTCTCCAGCCCGCTCATGATGCGCAGCACGGTGCTCTTGCCCGAACCGGATGCACCGATCAGGACGACCACTTTTCCGCTTGCGACGTCGAGGTCGATGTTCTTGAGCACCTGGACCGAGCCGAACGCCTTGGTGACGGCGCGGAGCTGGATGCTGCTGGCGATGGACTGTTCTTTCGCGGTTGTGGCGGTCATGCGGGCACGATCTTTCTCTCGTTTCTGCGCACCCACAGGGACAGCGGGTAGCAAATTACGAAGTAGAGGGCGGCGATGGTGAGGTAGACAGGGACGGGCTCGGCGGTACGGTCGACAATGGCCTGGCCGGCCTTCATGAGTTCCACCATGCCGATGACGAACGCGATGGAGGTGTCCTTGATGAGCGAGATGTACTGCCCGATGAGCGGCGGAAACACGATCCGGCGCGTCTGAGGCAGGACCACGTACCTGAACGTCTGCATGGGCGACAGCCCCAGAGTCTGGGCTGCCTCCCGCTGTCCGGTCGGGACGGCCTCGATTCCGGACCGGAAGATCTCCGCCACGTACGCACCGTGGTAGATGCTCAGGCCGACGGCCGACGCGACGAAGAGTTCCACGCTGTACCCCAGGTAGAGTGCAGCGCCGAAGTACACGAACAGCAGGGTGATCGGCAGCGGAGACCCCCGGAAGATCTCCACGTACGCCCTCGCGAGCTGGGACACTACCGGAACCCGCGAGGTCCGCAGTGCGCCCACCACGAGGCCGATCGCCGTGCTTCCGGCAATGGACACCGCCGAGAGCTCCAGCGTCACCAGGAACGCCTTGAGGAGCTGAGGCAGGTTGTCCCAGATGAGTTCCAGGTTCATGCTGCCACCTCCGCCGTGGTCGTGATCGTCCGGGCACGACGAACCGGCCACAGGCCGGGCCGGACCTGTTCGAGCGGTGGCTTGAACAGGACCCGGCCCAGCAGACCGGAGGCGAACGACAAGGCGTTGCTGAGCACGAGGTAGAGCACCAGCGCAATCGCGAACACCTGCACGAACAGGAGCGTGCGCGCGTTGATGACGGTTGCCACTCCGGTAAGTTCGGGCACCGCGATCGCGGTGAGCAGCGACGTACCCAGCAGCACCTGGATCAAATTGTTTACCGTCGCCGGGTAAACGTTCCGCAACGCCTGGGGCGCGATCACGGAGATGAACGCCTGACGCGAAGACAGGCCGAGGACCTGAGCCGCTTCTCGTTGCGCGCGCGCCACCGATGAGATGCCTGCACGAAACACCTCACACAGGTATCCGCCGACGTTCACGCCGATGGCCACGGTGCCCGCGGTGACCGCGTCCATTCGCAGGCCGAAGGACGGTAGAGCGAAGAAGACGACGAAGATCTGAAGAAGCACGGGCGTGTTACGGACGATCTCGACGTACGCTCCTGCGCCCAGACGCAGGACAGCATTCTTCGAGTTCCGCGCCAGTGCAGCGCCCAGCCCGCAGACCAGCGCCAGCGCGAACGCGAGGAGGGTGATCCACAGCGTCAATCCCATTGCTCGTAGGAAGTCCGGCAGGTACTCCAGTACCGAACGCCACTGATAGAGCACCGAATTCTCCTCTCCTATGACTAGCGTCTGCCCGGGTTGCGGCTCAGTACTGGGGGGTCAGCGGGTACCTCGGGTCGATTCCGAACCACTTGTTGTAGAGGCGCTTGTTCTCGCCCGAGGCGTTCAGGCGGAAGAGGAACTGGTTCAGGTAGTTGAGCCACACCTGGTCACCCTGCTTGACGCCGAACGCGTTGTACTCCAGCGGCACGAGGGCGTCCTTGGTTACCTCCAGAGTCGGGTTCAGCTTTGCCTGGTAGGCCAGGAAGTTCGAGTCCTCGATCATGGTGTCGGCCTGGCGCTGCTTGACCGCCAGGATGGCCGCCTGCGACGTGTCGTACTCGTTGGTCTTCACGTTGATGCCGAGGTCCTTCAGCACATCAGCGTTGGTCGAACCCTTAACGGTGGCGACGGTCTTGCCAGGAAGGTCCTGGGCGGAGGAGATGCCGCTGTTCTTGTGGACGAGCAGCGCCTGGCTGGCGACGACGTACGGGTCGGTGAAGTCGATCTCCCGAGCACGCTCGCCGTTCCGCGTGAAGTTGCAGAAGACCACGTCGACCTTGCTGGTCTTGAGGTTGGGAATGCGGTTGGCCGATGTCGTGTCGACCACCTCGAGCTTCACGCCGAGATCCTCGGCGAGCTTCTTCGCGATGTCCACGTCGTAGCCGTCGGGCTCACCCTTCTCGTTCTTGAAGCCGAATGGGGCGAAGGAGAGACAGTCGGCGACCCGGACAGTGCCGTTCTGCAGGACCGACTTCAACGAGGAGTTGGCTGCGGATCCGGACGAACCATCATTGTTTTCTCCTGCTGGACTAGGGGTGCAGCCGGCCAGTGCGGCTGTCGCCAGAAGGCCTGCGACCGCTGAGGCAATGTACTTCTTGCCCAGTCTCATGATGGATCCTTTGCTAGATGGGGGATGGGTTCGGAATGGTCACTAGAGCTGCTCAGGTGGGCCCCGAGCTGCTCCGAAATCTGACTCGCTCCGGAGACGATCAAGGCAGCGAGCTCGTCGAGGTTCGCTCCCACACGCTCTGCCGGCCCGGAGACACTCACCGCCGCCACGACCGCACCGTTGTGGTCGAACACAGGCGCGGCGATACAGCGGATTCCGTCTTCGTTTTCGATGTCGTCGAGACTGAAGCCTCGTGCACGTACGAGGCGCAGGTCCTCCGCGAGCTGCTCTGCGGTGACCAGCGTGTGCCTGGTGTGCGCCGGCAGGCCTGCTGCCACGACGCGCTCGAACTCCTCGACGGGGAGATGGGCCAGAATCGCCTTGCCCGATGCAGTGCAGTGGACAGCGGCCCGGTCGCCCACCCGTGAGGCCATCTGGATGGGCGAGGATCCGGCGATCTTGTCGACGTAGACGACCTGCGCCTCGTTGTAGACCATGAGGTGGACGGTCTCCCCGGACGCTGCGGCAAGGCGCGCAAGAACCGGCTGGGCGACCGTTCGCAGGTCGAGCTTGTTCAGGTAGGCGCTGCCCAACGTCACCGCGCCCACACCGATCGCGTAGCTGCCGTCGCCCCGCTGCTGCACCAGGCTCGCTTCGAGCAGAGGTGCCATCAGCCGCAGGATCGTGCTCTTGGAAGCGCCCACACGCAACGCCAGCTCAGTCAACGTCCATCCGGCCCGTCCGTCCTGTGCGGCCAGGGCGTCGAGGATCGCGAGAGCTCGCCGAAGCGAGGACGAGTTGTTGCGAGGCGTCGAGGTCATCTCATTCGATTCTGCATTGCAAAACGGTGTTCTGGTATGCAGCGACGCTACGAGCCCCGGAGTATCTATGTCAAGGGTCAGGCGATACGGCGCCGTTGCGTTATCGGATCGGCGGACGTGTTGAACCCGTGCCGGGGTGTGCCGTCGCCATAACTCGTCGCACGGGTTGTGAGCTGAGGTTTCGCCCATCGGACGCATGCTTGGATGATGCTGTTCCGGCTGCTGTATCTGATTATGGTTCAGGTGTTTGGCTGGCTTGCGCGGCTGTCGCGCAGCGACGCAGCCAAGACCGCGGAGCTGCTGGTCCTGCGGCAGGAGGTCGCGGCCCTGCGCCGGCAGGTCGGCCGGCCTCGACCGTCCTGGCCGGACCGGGCGGTGCTGTCCGCGCTGGCGCGGCTCCTCCCCGGCAGGCTACGCCAGCATCGCCTCGTTACGCCGGCCACGCTGCTGGCGTGGCACCGCCGTCTGGTCCAACGCCGGTGGACCTACCCGAACCGGCCAGGTCGGCCGCCGATCAGTGCCGAGGTCCGGGATCTGGTCCTGCGGCTGGCTCGGGAGAACCCGAGCTGGGGACACCGCCGCGTCCAAGGCGAGCTCGTCGGCCTCGGGTATCGGGTCGGTGCCGGCACGATCCGCCGGATCCTGGCCCGCACCCGGACAGGACCGGCGCCGCGCGGTGTGGACACCAGTTGGCGACGTTTCCTCCGAACCCAGGCGCACGGGCTGCTGGCCACCGACTTCTTCCACTTGGACACGATCGCGCTGCGGCGGATCTATGTGCTGGTCGTGATGGAGGTGGTCACCCGCAGGGTCCACATCCTCGGGGTCACCGCCAACCTCGGCTATTCAGACGGGTTCCCGGGCATCGAGGGTGGTAAGGGAAAGGTGCAGCCGACCTGCGAGGATGTGGTTGCCTAGACCGTATCCACAGTAGAATCGGGTGCACCTTTCCGGTGAGTAAGCGTAGCGGGTGGGACGAGCGGCTGTCGGTGGCCGCCTCGGGGAAGAATCTGGTGGGCCATGCGGGTGCGGTGCTGTTGCGTCGCTGCGCTGACCGGGCCGGTCTGACCAGCGCGTTGAACAGGGCTCTGCCCAGGGGCAAGGGGCCTCGGTGGTGGGACCGGGGCACGGTGCTGGTGTCCCTCGCCGTGTCGATCGTGCTCGGCGCGACCAGCGTGTCCGATATCAACCTGTTGGCGCATCAGGTTGGGGTGTTCGGGGAACCGCCGTCGGATTCCACGGTCCGGCGGATGCTCGACGGGCTGGACACGGCGGCCCTGAAGCGGATCGCGAAGGCTCGGGCGCGGGTCCGCCGA
>JAEVHO010000147.1 GCA_016802835.1 Micromonospora sp. ATA32
GTCGCGGCCCGGGCCGCCGCCGGACCCGCGGATCGCGACACCCCCACCCCAGCTGCACGTACGTCTCCGCGATCGTCGCCGGGGACGCGGTGACGGTGAGCTGGATCGGGGACAGCCGGGCCTACTGGCTCGGGCTGGACGAGGCGCTGTTGACCCTCGACGACTCGTTGCGGGCCCGAGTGGCCGCCGGCCTGCCGGTGCCGGCGGCGCTGGCCGAGGAGGACCCCCCGTTCCCCAGCCCTGATCCGCTGGCTCGGTGTGGACGGCGACGATGAGGAAGCCCACGTCGTGACGGTTCGTCCGAGCGGTCCTGGCCGGATCGTGGTCTGCTCCGACGGGTTGCACCATTACCTGCCGGGCGCGAACGAGCTGGCCGCAGCGGTGTCCGGTCTGCCGCCGAGGCCGCTGGCCGTGGCGCAGGGCCTGACCAGGCTGGCGCTGGAGGGCGGCGCCACGACAACGTGGCGGTCGCCGTACTGCCGTTTCCGGTAACTGAGACAGGAGGAACACCGGCATGAGCGGGCAACCCGAGTTCGTCGCCGAGGTCGACCAGAACGAATACCTACCGGTGGGACGACGGATCGTGGACGCGATCGTCACCGTCACCGCCTCCGGCGCGGACCTGCGGGGTAACACTGGCCCGCTGAGCGCGGCGCAAGTGATCATGATCGACACCTCCGGTTCGATGACCGCGCCGCACTCGAAAATCCACCAGGCGAAGCGGGCGACCGCGGTCGCCATCGATACCCTGCGCGACGGCGTGGCCTTCGCGGTCGTCGCCGGCTCAGCGAACGCCCGGATGGTCTACCCGCCGCAGCCGGGGATGGTGCCCGCCTCCCCGCAGACCCGGGCGCAGGCCAAGGCGGCGGTGGCCGGGCTGCGAGCCGAGGGCGGAACCGCCATCGCGCCTGGCTCAACCTGGCCAATCATCTGTTCGCCAGCCAGCCAGCCGAGGTGAAGCACGCCATCCTGCTCACCGACGGGCAGAACCAGCACGAGCGGCCGGAGGACCTGCAACGGGTGCTGAACGCCTGCGAGGGCCGGTTCATCTGCGACAGCCGAGGAGTCGGCGCCGACTGGGTCGCGGACGAGCTGAGGAAGGTGGCGTCCACCCTGCTCGGCACCGCCGACGGGTTGGAGGACCCGGCCGACCTGCCGGCCGCGTTCCAGGCGATGACCGCGTCCGCGATGGGCAAGTCGGTGGCTGACGTGGCACTGCGGGTGTGGAGCCCGGCGGGCGCCACGATCCGCTTCGTCAAACAGGTCTTCCCTCAGGTCGAGGACCTCACCGGCCGGCGCACCGAGGTCAGCGCGCGCATCGGCGACTATCCGACCGGCGCCTGGGGCGCGGAGAGCCGGGACTATCACGTCTCGGTGGAGCTGGAGCCACAATCGGTGGGGGAGGAGCTGCTCGCCGCCCGGGTCAGCCTGGTCAGCGCCGGCCAGGTGCTCACCGAGCGACTCGTGCTGGCCCGATGGACCGACGACGAGGAGCTGTCCACCCGGATCAACCGGCAGGTGGCGCACTACACCGGCCAGGCCGAGCTGGCCGCCGCGATCCAGGACGGGCTGAAGGCTCGGGACGCCGGCGACGTCGAGACCGCCACCGCGAAGCTCGGCCGGGCGGTGCAGCTGGCCACCGAGTCCGGCCATACCGACACCGCCAAGCTGCTGGCCCGGGTGGTGGACGTGGTCGACGCGCCGACCGGCACGGTCCGGCTGAAGAAGCGAGTGGCCGGAGTGGACGCCGAGCTGACCAACGTGCGGTCGGTGAAGACCATCCGGGTGAAGAAGACGCAGGCCTGACGGGAGCGGAACGATGGACACCTGCCCCAAAGGACACGTATCGACGACCATCGACTATTGCGACCAGTGCGGTGCCCCGATGTCCGGCACGTCGACGCCGGCCGCTGCGGCCCCGCCGTCCGTGGCACCGGTCTCGCCTGCAGCCCTGCCCGCGGAACCCGCCGCCACCGGTACGCCGTGCCCGGTCTGCGGTACGCCCCGGACCGGCCGGTTCTGCGAGGAGGACGGCTACGACTTCTTGCTCGCCCCGCCGGTGACCGCGGCGGATCCGCCCACCTTGCCCGCTGGCGTCGCCGTCCCGGAGGCGGGTAGTGAGACGGCCGCCGGACCGGTGGCTTCGGCCGCGCAGGCGGCGCTGGTCGTCGTGGTGGGCACCGACCGCGGCTACTTCGGCGCCGTACTCGGCATGGGCGGCGAGGACGCCGGCGGGTTGACCTTTCCTCGGTTCGTCGTCGAGCGCCGGTTCCCGTTGGTGGGCCAGCAACTGCTGATCGGCCGGTCCAGCCGGTCCCGGGGCATCCATCCCGACATCGACCTCAGCGGCCCACCGGAGGACCCGGGCGTCTCGCATACCCACGCGCTCCTGGTCGCGCAGCCGGACGGTTGGGCGGTGGTCGACCTCGGCTCATCCAACGGCACGTACCTCAACGACCCGCAATCGGCGCCGGTCCCGTCCGAGACCCCGGTGCCGATCGCCGCCGGTGACCGCGTCTTCGTCGGCGCTTGGACCTGCCTGTCCATCCGTCCCACCTAATCCCTGCTGGTCGCACGGCTGCGTGAGCGGACCCGGGACGAGTGGTTCCGGGACCTGCGCGCGGCGGGAGTGCCCTGCGCCCCGATCAACACCGTCGCCGACGGCGTCGCCCTGGCCCGGGAGCTCGGGCTCGACCCGGTCGTCACGGCCGGCGACGTGCCCGGCGTCCGGCACCCGATCGGCTTCTCCGCCACCGCGCCGCGGTACGACCTGCCGCCGCCGGGGCTCGACGAGCACGGCGACGAGATCCGCGCCTGGCTGGCCGACTGACGGCGCCGGCCCGGGCCGCCGACCAGGACCGACCGGGTGCCCGGGCGGTCAGACCGGGGTCGTGGTCGCCGGCGGGACGCTCGCCGCGGCCTGCTGCGCGGCGGCCCGTCCCCCCGGCGTGCGCTCGGCCTCCTCGACCGGGAAGTGGCAGGCCACTACGTGGCCGGTGGCCAGCTCGCGCAGCGGCGGCACCTCACGCTCGCAGAGCTCCCGGGCCTTCCAGCACCGGGTCCGGAACCGGCAGCCGGACGGCGGGTCGATCGGGCTGGGCACGTCGCCGGTGAGCAGGATCCGTTCCCGCTGGGCGCGGTCGCGCCGGTCCGGATCCGGCACCGGCACGGCGGAGAGCAGGGCGAGGGTGTACGGGTGCATCGGCGTCGCGTACAGTGCGTCCCGCGGCGCCACCTCGACGATCTTGCCGAGGTACATCACGGCCACCCGGTCGGAGATGTGCTTGACCACCGACAGGTCGTGCGCGATGAACACGTAGGTCAGGTTCAGCTCCCGCTGCAGGTCGCCGAGGAGGTTGACCACCTGCGCCTGGATGGAGACGTCCAGCGCGGAGACCGGCTCGTCGGCGACGATCAGCTTCGGCCGCAGCGCCAGCGCCCGGGCGATGCCGATGCGCTGACGCTGGCCGCCGGAGAACTCGTGCGGGTAGCGGTTGTAGTGCTCGGGGTTGAGCCCGACTAGTTTGAGCAGGTCCTGCACGGCGCGCTTGACGCCCTGCGATGTCGGGATGTCCTGCACCCGGAAGGGCGCGCCGACGATCGTGCCGACGGTGTGCCGGGGATTCAACGACGAGTACGGGTCCTGGAAGATCATCTGCACCTCGCGGCGCAGCGGACGCATCTCCCGGTTGGAGAGATGGCTGATGTCCCGCCCCTCGAAGACGACCTTCCCGCCGGTCGGCTCCAGCAGCCGGCTGATCAGGCGCCCGGTGGTCGACTTGCCGCAGCCGGACTCGCCGACCAGCCCGAGGGTCTCGCCGGAGCGCACGGTGAAGTCGATGCCGTCCACCGCCCGGACGGCGCCCACGGTGCGGCGGATGAACGCTCCGCGGGTGATCGGGAAGTGCTTCTCCAGCCCGGTCACCTGCAGCAGGTCGTCAGTCGCCGGGCGGGCGGCGGCGCGTTCGGTCGAGGTGGTCGTCGACACAGTTGCTCCTTCGTACGGCGGGCCCGGTCTACAGCGCCGGGGCGATGTCCTCGGCGAAGATCCGTCGGCGCTCGGCCGGCGCGATGTGGCAGGCCACCCCGTGGTCGCTGCCCTGGGCGAGGCTGGGCACCTCGGTGCGGCACGGAATCCCGTCGCGTCCCTGGTAGGGGCAGCGCGGGTGGAACGCGCAGCCGGAGGGGAGGTTGATCAGGCTGGGCGGGGTGCCCTTGATCGGGATGAGCCGGTCCCGGTTCTCCCGGTCCACCCGCGGCATCGAGCCGAGCAGCCCCCAGGCGTACGGGTGCTCGGGCCGGCGGAAGAGGGTCTGCGCCGAACCCTCCTCGACGCAGCGGCCGCCGTACATCACCAGGATGTCGTCGGCCAGCTCGGCGACCACCCCCAGGTCGTGGGTGATCATCAGAACCGCCGAACCGAACTCCTCCTGAAGGTCCCGGATCAGGTCGAGGATCTGGGCCTGGACGGTGACGTCCAGCGCGGTGGTTGGCTCGTCGGCGATGAGCAGGTCGGGGTTGTTCACCAGCGCCATGGCGATCATCGCGCGCTGGCGCATGCCGCCGGAGAACTGGTGCGGGTAGTCGTCGACCCGCTTGGCCGGTTGGGGGATGCCGACCCGGCCCAGCAGGTCGACGGCCCGCTTGCGGGCCACCGCCTTGGAGACCCGGTGGTGCACCCGGTACGCCTCGACGATCTGCGCCCCGACGGTGAAGTACGGGTGCATGGCGGTCAGCGGATCCTGGAAGATCATCGCCATTCGCTGGCCGCGCAGCTGGCGTACCCGCTCGGGCGAGGCGGAGATCAGCTCCTCGCCGTCGAGCCAGACCTCACCGCCGACTCGCGCGTGCTCGCGCTGGTGCAGGCCGAGGATACCGAGGCTGGTCACGCTCTTGCCGGAGCCGGATTCGCCGACGATGCCGAGCGTGCGACCCCGCTCCAGGGTGAACGAGATGCCGTCGACCGCCTTGACCAGACCGTCGTCGGTGGGGAAGTGGATGCGCAGATCCCGTACGTCGAGGAAGGCCGTCGGGTCGGGACCACGGCGGGGACCCGGTACCGGATCCGTCGTGGTGAAGGAGTTCGTCGAGGACATGTGCGCCCCTTTCATCCCAGCCGTACCCTCGGGTCGATTACGGCGTACAGGAGGTCGACGATGAAGTTGGCCAGCACGATGAAGAGCGCGCCGAACAGTGTGACGCCGAGGACCACCGGCAGGTCCTTGGTGTTCACCGCGTCGATGGAGAGCCGCCCGATGCCGGGCAGGCCGAACACCGACTCGGTGAGGATCGCGCCGCCGAGCAGCGAACCGATGTCCAGCCCGAAGATGGTGACGATCGGGGTGAGCACCGACCGCATCACGTGCTTGGCGATGACGGTCCGCTCGCGCAGCCCCTTCGCCCGCGCGGTGCGGATGTAGTCCTCGCCGACGGTCTCCAGCATCTGCGCCCGGGTCAGTCGGGCGTACGTGGCGGCGTAGAGCAGGGCCAGTGTCACCCAGCCGAGGAACAACTTGCCGGCCCACCCCGCCGGGTCGTCGGCGAAGTTGACGTACTCGCCGCCGGGCAGCCAGTGCAGCGTGTGCACGAAGACCAGCTGGGCGAGCAGGCCGGTGAAGTAGATCGGCAGGGACACTCCGGCGAGCGCCAGCACCATCACCGTCCGGTCCAGGGCGCCACCGCGGCGCAGCGCCGAGATGACGCCGGCGAGCACGCCACCTATCAGCCAGATGATGGCCGCCCCGATGGCGAGAGAGATCGTCACCGGCAGCCGGTCCAGCAGCAGCGGCCACACCGGACGGTCGTTGCGGAACGAGTAGCCGAAGCAGGGAGCGTCGCAGTGGGTCTTGTTCGGGCCGTCGTCGAAGTCCCGGCCCGCCACCAGCCCCTTGACGAACCGCGCGTACTGCACGGTCACCGGCTGGTCGAGGCCGAGCTTGCGGGCGGTCGCCGCCACGTCCGCCGGAGTCGCCTGCTTGCCGACGTACAGCTCGGCCGGATTCGTACCGGCCAGCTTGGGCACCATGAAGAAGACGCCGAAGGTGACCATCGAGATGATGATCATCAGTACGACGGACGTCAGCACGCGGCGGAGGATATAGTTGATCACGTCCATCGGCCGGCCGCCGGCCGGCGCCACGGGATCTCCGCGACGCCGGCCGACGCAGCGACCTTCACCTGCCTTCCGCTACGCGCAGGGGTTATCGGGTCGTCACTTGCCGTCGCTGACGCCCAGCGACCCGAAGTCCCACTCGCCGAAGTACGAGTAGACGTAGACGTTGGTCAGCCGCGGGTTGCGGTAGTTGAGCGCCTTGTCGTACACGAACGGGAGCTGGGTGGCGGTGTCCATCACCTTGGCGTTGATCTGCTTCCAGAGCTCGGCGGCCTTCGCCGGGTCCGACTCGGCGGTGGCCTGGTCGATCAGGCCGTTGATCTCCGGGTCGTTGAGCTCGGCGTAGTTGTTGTTACCGCTCTGCTGGATCAGCCGACCGTCCACCAGGACCTGTAGGAAGCCGGTACCGGTCGGGAAGTCCGCGCCCCAGCCGGCGGTCATGATGCCGTAGCCCTTCTTGTGCACGTTGTCCGGCGAGCCAATGGTGGAGCGGAAGTACAGCGACGCGTCGGACTGGTCGATGGTGGCCTTGATGCCGACCTGGGCGAGGGCCTGCTGCAGCGCCTCCGCCGTCTTGGGCTCCTTGCCCTTGTTCCGGACGGCGATCTTGGTCTCGAAGCCGTTCGGCTTGCCGCACTCCGCCAGCTCCTGCTTGGCCTTGTCGATCTGCGGCTTGCCCTGCTTGCTGCCGAACGGGTCCAGGTTCGGGTCGTGGCCGGCGATGTTCGGCGGCAGCATGTTGGTGCCGATGTCACCACCGGCGTCGGCGCCACCGCGCGCGGTCTGCAGGGCCACCTTGTCCGCGGCGTACTGCACGGCCCGTCGGCAGTGGATGTTGTCGAACGGCGCGACCTTGGTGCTGATGGTGAAGTACCGGATGAAGCCGGTCACCGGCTCGTCGGCGTTCTTCTTGAGGTTCTTGTCGAGCAGGACCTTGGCCTGCGCGGCCGGCTGCACGCCGGTCTGCGCGAAGTCCAGGTCGAGGCTCCCGTCCAGCAGCTGCTTGTCCAGCTCGTCCGGCTGCATCTGCAGCGTGACCTCGATCCGGTCCGGCAGCGCCTTGCGGACCGGGTCGGTGTTCCGGTCCCAGTTCGGGTTGCGGACCATGGTGATTTTCTTGCCCGGGTCAACCGTCTCGAACATGTAAGGGCCGGTGGAGATCGGGTGCTCGGTGTACTTGGCACCGGTGTCCTTGGCCCGCGGCACCGCGCCCGGCGCCATCGGCAGCAGGTAGAGGAAGTCCGCGAACGGCTTGGCCAGCTTGAAGACGATGGTCTTGTCGTCCGGCGTCTGCACCGACTTCAGGCCGAGCTTGTCCGGGTCGGTGTCCTTGTACGGGCCGGGGTAGTTCTGGCCCTGGTCCAGCTGGTCGATCAGGTAGGTCGGACCGCCGGAGAGGACGTCCTGGGCGAAGGTGCGCTCGATCGCGTACTTCACGTCCTTCGAGGTGACCGGCGTGCCGTCCTCGAACTTGATGCCGTTTTTGAGCTTGAAGGTGTAGGTCAGCTTGTCGGCGCTAATCTCCGGCATCGCCTCGGCCATGTCGGGCACCAGCTTCAGGCCGTCGTCACCGGGCTTGGAGTCCGGCGTCAGCAGCGTGCGGTTGTAGAACGAGCGCATGAAGTTCTGGCCGGACGCGTAGTAGATCCGCGTCGGGTCCAGCGAGTCCGGGTCGGAGCTGTAGCCGAAGCGCAGCGTGCCGCCCTTCTTGTCGGAGGAGTTCACGATCCCCTTGGTGGCGGCGTTGAACTCCGCCGAGACCTTCGACGTGGTGCCGTCCTTGCCCGAGCCGCCGTCACCACAGGCGGTCATGCCCAGAGTGAGGGCGACGGTGGTGCCCAGCACCAGGCCAGTTCTGAGTTTCACTCTTTCCTCCTTGTGGTGGCGACCGTCCGGGGTTGCCCGGGCGGGGGAGTGCGCGTGTGCCGGTGGGACCGCGGGAAAGCTGGTCGGCCCGGTCAGCGGTTGGCCTTCGGATCGAGGGCGTCCCGCAGCCCGTCGCCGAACAGGTTGAACGCGAGCACGGTGATGAAGATCGCCATGCCGGGCACGAACATGTAGATGGGGTCGTACTCGTAGTACTGCACCGCGTCGGAGAGCAGCCGGCCCCAGGACGGCGTGGGCGGCGGGACACCGACGCCGAGGAAGGAGAGCGCGGCCTCGAACAGGATGTTGGTCGGGATGATCAGCGTGGAGTAGACGAGGATCGGGGCGGCCAGGTTGGGCAGCAGCTCCTTGAAGATGATGCGGAGGTTGCTGGCGCCGATACTGCGGGCCGACTCGACGAACTCCCGCTCGCGCAGTGACAGCGTCTGACCCCGGACGATCCGTCCGATGTAGGGCCAGCTGAAGCCGCCGATTACGACGATCATGACGAGCGTGCGGAAGGCCCGGGTCGGCGGCAGCACCGAGATCAGCGCGATCGCGAACAGGATCAGCGGGAAGGCCAGGATCAGGTCCATGAACCGGCTGAACAGCGAGTCGAGCCAGCCGCCGAAGAAGCCGGCGCTGATGCCGACGACGATGCCGATGGCCACCGCCAGCAGGGTCGCGGCGAAGGCGATCAGCAGCGACGTCTGCGCGCCGTAGATGATCTGGCTGAACAGGTCGCGGCCGGTCACCGGTTGCACGCCGAGCAGGAACTCGGAGCTGATCCCGCCCCATGTGCCCACCGGCGGGATGCCGCCCAGGTTGGGGTCGATCTTGTCCTGGTGGTACTCGTTCACCGGGTGACCGAACGCCTTGTTGATCAGCGGCGCGAGGATCGCGACGAGGATCAGCAGGAGCACGGTGACCCCGCCGGCCAGCGCCACCCGGTCCCGCTTGAGCCGGGTCCAGGCGATCCGGCCCAGGGAGCGGCCCTCGATTGCCGTCCCGGGGACGGCGGGAGCCTCCTCCACGGGTTGCGTCTCGGTCGGTGACGTCACCGGTCCGACGGTCATGGCGGCACCTTTCCTCCGACCACGATGGACAGTTCGTCGGTCGCCGCGTCACCGCAGGTAGGCAGCGCGAACGCGCGAACGAATCGCATCGGCCGACTTCGTTGGTGTGACAGTGGACCCGGTGCGTGGTGATCGTCAATAGGGCGTCGCTGATGTGACCGATAACAGTCCGGGCCGTGATGTACGCGTTACAAGTCCTCCGCCGTTCGGCGGCCCTGGTTGCTGATGCAACGGGCACCGCGTCTGCGCAGCTTGCACGAACGGACGAAAGGCCATAAACGCCGCTCGGGCCATCGGGAGCTTGATCCGGCGCTGCCGCATGCCCCCGGCGTTGCGGGGTACCCAGCCGAGACGAGCCGAGGGGGAGGCCCGATGGGCGTGGTGAACCAGCCCGGAGCCGGCGGTCGACCAGCCCTCCCGCCGAGCGCCTGGCCGACGACGTGGCCGAGGTGGTACGCGAGGAGGTCCGGGCGGTACGGGCCCAGCTGGCGGACGCCGCCCGCCCGGCCGGGCTCGGCTTCGTGCTGCTGGCCGCCGCCGGAGGGGGTGCCGTTGCATTATCTGATCGGGAGACGCGTTACGCCCGGGTCGGGTCCGCGGTCAGATGACCCGGGCGAGTTCATAGAACGCCGAAAGCGACTCGGAGCTTGGGCTGACTGTCGAGCCCGAGTTCGTAGTGTCCGCGGCGGAGGTTCTGGATGAGTGCGTGTCCGGCGATGATCACTTGTGCGGTCTGGTCGGTCCGGAGCCCGCGCATCGGTCGTAACCGGTGCTTGAGCTGACTGTGATCGGCCTCGATCGGATTGTTCGCGTGCTGCTCGACGTGGTGCCAGGCCGAGGGGATCAGGTCGTCGAGCACGGCGGGGTAGACCGGGGTGGCGTCGGTGACGACTTCGCTGGGCGTCACCTTCAGCACGCGCAGTGCACGCTGGAAGAACCGCCGGGCCGCGGTGGCATCGCGCCGGGCCGAGACGAGCACGTCGATGACCTGCCCGTGCTGGTCGATCGCCCGGTAGACGTAGCGCCATACCCCGTTGACCTTCACATACGTCTCGTCGACGAACCACCGATCACCCGGGGAGTGGCGAGCGAACCGGGCGGCGTCGGCCAGCAGCGGGGTGAACCGTTGCACCCATCGGAAGACGGTGACGTGGTCGACCTCGACACCGCGCTCAGCCAGGAGTTCCTCAACGTCCCGGTAGGAGAGGTTGTAGCGCAGGTACCAGCGGACCGCGACGACGATTACCTCTGCGGGAAACCGGAACCCGGTGAACGCCGACTTCGGCGGCGACCAGGGACGACGAGGACTCGACCGCTGCACCCGTCAAGCCTGCCTCGATCCCTCGACCCGGGCAACGCAACAGACCCGGACCGTGTCGTGGCGGCGGTGCTGGCGGTGGAGTGACTCGCTGCCCGGCGTACGCGGTCACAGCCGGTGCCGCACCCACACGTTCGGCTCCACGTAGACGGCGTGGTCGTGCGCCACGTCGGCCAGCACGGGCACCAGCGCGCCCGGCACGTGCACCGGCCCGCTGGTGTCGAACGGCAGCCCGGTCCACCGGCGCCACTCGTCGAGGTTGCCGGTGATGGTTATCGAGCGGGTTGCCACCTTCTCGATCCGTCCACCCGCGCGGACGTGCACCCGCAGCCACGGGTCGACCGGCAGGCCGTTCTCGCGCACCTGCGCCGCGTACTCGGCGGTGGGCAGGTCGGGGCGGGTGTGCTTGCCGTTGGAGCGGACCGGTGCGACAGGGTGTCGAAGCCCCGCTTCGCGACCGCCTCCCGCATCGCGGCCAACATCAGCGCGGACACGCCGTCGCCGCGCCGGTCCGGCCGGATGCAGATCTCCAACGCCGGCACCATCGTCGGTTCCCTGCCGGTGTGCCGGTCGACGGTGCTGGATCATCTTGTCCCAGCCGGTCTCGGGTAGCTCCGGCTCGGTCCAGTGCACCGGGACGGCGTACCCGCGGGCGACGGCCCGACCCGGCTCGGCCGGGTCGATCGCCGCGATCACCAGGTCAGGGTAGAGGTCGTCAGCGACCACGTAGTAGACGGGACTGATCAGGTCCTGGATCATGAAGGTCGGCCAGGCGCCGTCGAAGTCCTGGTTGATCAGCAACGGGGCGAGGTCCGGGCGCTCCGCAGGCTCACGATCTCAAGGCTCACCCGGGAGCGTAGAGCGCCGGGCCGGGCGACCGCACCTCAAATGCGGCGGCCCGGGTTCGCTCAGCCGGCCGCGCAGATCGCCTTCACCTGTTTGACAGCCGCGTCCAGGTCCGCCGTGCTCGGCTTCTGCTTCGGGTTCTTCGCGTACGCGTCGGCCAGCTCCGTCATCGCGGTCGCGACCTGCTTGGCGGCGTTGTTGACCGCGTCGCTGGAGGTAAAAGTGTTCACGTACGTGCCGGCCGCGCCGGCGGAGTACTGCGCGCTGACGGCGGAGTGCCCGGCCGGCGGGCCGATCTTCTCCGCCTTGGCAACCTTCGCCCGGGTGCTCGCGATGTCCTCGCCGATGGTGGTGCAGGCTTCCTTGGCGTCGGCCTGCAGGGCCGCGTCCGGGTAGGTGCTGGTGGCGACCGCCTGTGGCGTGACGACCGCGGTGCGGCTGGGCGGGGCGGTAGCGCCCGTCGAGTCGTTGTTGTCGCCGCAGCCGGTCAGGGCCGTCGCCGCCAGGATGGCCGTGCCGCACAGGGCAAGCCGAGTAGTCCGCACAGTTTTCTTCCCCCGTCCTGTGTACGGTGGCGGAACCTATCAGATGATCAATGGGCGGCGCGGCCCCGTTCGTCCGGGCGGGCTGGTTAGGCTCGCCGGTATGGCAGATCCGTTTCGGGTGCGCATCACCGTC
>JAEVHO010000148.1 GCA_016802835.1 Micromonospora sp. ATA32
GTCGCGGGCGGCGGCGTCGGAGAGATCGGGTACGGCGTGGAAGCCCCAGCTCGACCCGACCAGCGCGCGGACGCCCAGCCCGATGCTCTCGTCCTGGGTCAGCTCCTCGATGTCGCCGTTGCGGGCCGACATCGACTCGTACCGGCGGTGCATCACCCTGGCGTCCGCGTACCGGGCTCCCGCGTCGAGGGCGGCCTGGACGGCGGCGGACGCCGCGTCGAACTCGGTCATGCGCTCGACCCTAGGCGAGCCGACCGACATCCGTCAGGGGACGAGATCCTCCGGCCGGATGCGCGCCCGGACGGGTTCGGTCAGCTCCAGCGTGCATCTTCAGCACCTTGTCGGTGGACGCGTTGCTCGGCGAGATGATCTCGCAGACCAGCCGGACGTCGTCCGCCTCGATGGTGAGTTCGTCGAGGTCGATCGGGCTGGTGATGACGAGATCGGGAATCGGGATCCTGCCGGGCATGAGGCGGACGTTCACCGCCTCCAGGAGCTCCAGCCCGACTACGTCGGTGGCCGCTTCGAGGATGTTGCCCAGCTTGCGGGATATCCGCTGGTGTCGTGGGGTGGGCGCTGGGGTCACGTGGAGGCTCCCGTCGAAGAGTTCGACGCGCTGAGACGTCTCGCCGAGGGCGAGGTAATCCTCTTCGGTCCACGGTCCGTCGTGGTCGAACACCGCTGCGGTCATGGTCACCTCCACCTCGTCCGGCGGGAATCCTCCATCGGTAGCCGCAACCATGGTCGCACCCGACGTGCGACGGGGGGCGGACGCCATCCAGTTGCCGGAGTGAATGTCCAGGTGAGGACTGTTCATGCCCGATGCCGAGTCGTTACGCTGTGGCCCGCTGACAGCTCCCGCCTTGTAGCTTATTTTCGCCCTCAGAACTTTGTTGTAGGTTCTCTTCACTGCTGAGGGGAGGCGGTCGTGGACAGGTCAGAGTCGGCGCCGTCCGGGGATCCGGACCGCCCTGACGTGCCGGAGCAGCGCGCCGGCGACGGGCCCTATCTTCGGGTGAAGGACCTACGGGTCCGCTTCGACACCGAGGACGGCGTGGTCCGCGCTGTGGACGGGGTGTCGTTCGCGGTGGATCGCGGCCGGACGCTCGGCATCGTGGGTGAGTCCGGCTCGGGCAAGAGCGTCACGTCCCTGGCCGTCCTCGGCCTGCACGACGCCAAGCGCGCCACCATCACCGGCGAGATCACCGTCGGCGGTCGCCAGCTCGTCGGCCTGCCGGAGGAGGAGGTACGCCGGCTGCGTGGCCGGGACATGGCGATGATCTTCCAGGACCCGCTGTCCGCGCTGCACCCGTACTACAGCGTCGGCAAGCAGATCGCCGAGGCGTACCGGGTGCACCACCCGAGGGCCGGAAAGCGCGAGGCGCGCACCCGCGCGGTGGACATGCTCGGCCGGGTCGGTATCCCGCAGCCGGCGAAGCGGTTCGACCAGTATCCGCACGAGTTCTCCGGCGGGATGCGGCAGCGGGCGATGATCGCGATGGCGTTGGTGAACGATCCGGATCTGGTGATCGCGGATGAGCCGACCACGGCGTTGGACGTGACGGTGCAGGCGCAGATCCTGGACCTGCTCGCTGATCTGCAGGCCGAGTTCCATTCCGCGATCGTCCTGATCACGCATGACCTGGGTGTGGTCAGCCAGGTGGCCGACGAGGTGTTGGTGATGTACGGCGGTCGGGCGGTGGAGCGGGGCAGCATGGAGCAGGTGTTGCGGCGGCCTCAGCATCCGTACACCTGGGGGTTGTTGTCGAGCGTGCCGTCGTTGCGCGGTGACGCCGAGGCGGATCTGGTGCCGATCCCCGGTAACCCGCCGAGCCTGATCAACCTGCCGTCGGGGTGCGCGTTCCACCCCCGCTGCCGGTACGCCGGCCGCAATGGTGACCGCTCGCGGACCGAGGTGCCCGAGCTGCGCCCGGCCGGCGAGGACGGCCACCTGGTCGCCTGCCACCTGCCCGCCGACGAGCGGACCCGGCTGTACCGCGAGGAGATCGCACACGTGGGGGTGGCGGCCGGATGACGGTGGAGACGCAGTACCGCGAGCCGCTGCTGCGGGTGTCTGGCCTGGCCAAGCACTTCCCGGTACGGGGCGGCTTCCGCACGCCCGGCCTGGTGCGGGCGGTCGACGGGCTGGACTTCTCCGTCGCCGCCGGGGAGACCCTCGGCCTGGTGGGGGAGTCCGGCTGCGGGAAGACGACCACGGGCCGGATGCTGGTGCGCCTACTGGAGCCGACGGCGGGCACCATCGAGTTCGACGGTCGGGACATCACCCACGCCCGCAGGGGTGAGTTGCGGCCGTTGCGGCAGGACCTGCAGATCATCTTCCAGGACCCGTACGCCTCGCTGAACCCGCGGCACACCGTCGGTCGGATCGTGGCGATGCCGTTGCAGGTCAACGGGATCAACCCGCCGGGTGGGGTCAAGGCCCGGGTGCGGGAGTTGTTGGAGCTGGTCGGGTTGAACCCGGAGCACTACAACCGGTATCCGCACGAGTTCTCCGGCGGCCAGCGTCAGCGCATCGGGATCGCACGCGCCCTGGCGTTGCGACCGAAGCTGATCGTGGCCGACGAGCCGGTCTCGGCGTTGGACGTGTCGATCCAGGCGCAGGTGGTGAATCTGCTCCGCGACCTGCAACGTGACCTCGGTCTGGCGTTCGTGTTCATCGCCCACGACCTGGCCGTGGTCCGGCACTTCTGCCAACGGGTGGCGGTGATGTACCTGGGCAAGATCGTGGAGATCGGCGACCGGGCCGACATCTACGAACGTCCTCAGCACCCGTACACCCGGGCGCTGCTCTCGGCGATCCCGGACGTCACCGCGCTGGGCCCGGCCGGCCGGATCCGGTTGACCGGCGATGTTCCGACGCCGCTCAACCCGCCCTCGGGCTGCCGGTTCCGGACCCGCTGCTGGAAGGCCCAGGACGTCTGCGCCACCGACGAGCCGGCGCTGACCGTCCGCGACGGCGGCCGGCAACTCACCGCCTGCCACTTCCCCGAGCACGGCACCATCGCCGCCAGCCCGGACACCGGACCGATCGAACCGGCTCCGGAGCGGAGCGTGGTGGAGACAGCGCCGGGTGGCGACGAATCCGTGGAGGTGTCGAAGTGAGCCTGTCCCCGGTCGAAGGCGCGGCCCGGGCCGAGATCGCACCGGCCGCCGACACGGTCACGCCCGGGGAGCGGGCCTTCGTCGGCCGGTCGCCCGGGCAACTCGCCTGGTCCCGGCTGCGGCGGGACCGCACCGCGGTGGTCAGCGCCGTCGTCCTGCTGGTGCTGATGGTGCTCGCCCTGGCCGCCCCGCTGATCTCCAAGCTCTACGGCATCGGCCCGAACGAGCAGTTCCAGACGCTGCTGGACGGCAACGGCATGCCACTGGGTTACGTGGGTGGGATCACCGGCGACCACTGGTTTGGGCTGGAGCCCCGGCTGGGCCGGGACATCTTCATCCGGATGGTCTACGGGATGCGGACGTCGCTCTTCATCGCCTTCGCCGCCGCCCTGGTCACCACGACGATCGGCGTGGTCGCCGGCATCCTCGCCGGGTTCCTCGGTGGCGTGGTGGACGCGGTGATCAGCTGGATCACCGACGTCGCGCTCGCCCTGCCGTTCCTCATCTTCGCGCTCGCCGTGGTGCCGACCGCGGCGCTGCGCTTCTACGGTCCGCGCGACGAGGTGCCGGCGGCGTTCCAGGTGCTGATCCTGATCGTGGTCTTCGCCGCCTTCGGCTGGACCAGCACCGCGCGGTTGGTCCGCGGCCAGGTGATCTCGCTGCGCGAACGGGAGTTCGTGGAGGCGGCCCGGGCCAGCGGCGCCGGGCTGGGGCACATGCTCTTCCGGCAGCTGCTGCCGAACCTGTGGGCGCCGATCCTGGTCGCGTTCTCGCTGGCGGTGCCGCAGTACATCACCGGTGAGGCGGCGCTGTCGTTCCTCGGCATCGGGATCCTGGAACCCACCGCCGACTTCGGCCGGATGATCTTCCAGAGCATCCCGTACCTGCAGACCGACCCGGCGTACGTCTTCTTCCCCGGCGTCACGATCTTCCTTCTCGTGCTCGCCTTCAACCTGCTCGGCGACGCGCTGCGTGACGCGCTCGATCCGAAGTCGTCCCGGTAGGGGTGTGCACATGACGCGTTTCCTGGTGCGCCGGCTGCTCACCGCGGTGCTCACGCTCTTCGCGGTGAGCGTGCTGAGCTTCCTGATGTTCTTCGGCCTGCCGCGGGACCCGGTCAGCGGCATGTGCCCGAAGAACTGCAACGCGGAACGGCTGGAGCGGGTCCGTACCGAGTTGGGCCTGCGCGATCCGTTGGTCGAGCAGTACGCCAACTACATGAAGGGCATTGTCACCGGTCGGGACCTGGGCAGCTCCCAGGGCGGTCGGTGCGAGGCGCCCTGCCTCGGCTATTCGTACGTCAACAGCGAGGCGGTCACCGACACGCTCACCCGGGTGCTGCCGGTGACGCTGAGCATCGTGATCCCGGCGGCGGTGCTCTGGCTCGTGCTCGGGGTCGGACTCGGCATGATCTCGGCGTTACGCCGGGGCACGCTGCTGGACCGGTTGGCCATCGGGTTCTCGCTGACCGGCGCCTCGCTGCAGCTCTACTTCGTCGGAGCGGTGCTGCTGCTGGTGTTCACGTACAACCTCCGGCTCACCCCGGTCCCCAGCTACACCTCGATCTTCGACAACCCGTGGAAGTGGGCGAGCGGCCTGGTGCTCGCCTGGGTGGCGCTGGCCTTCCTGTTCTCCGCGATCTACGCCCGGCTGTCCCGGGCCCAGATGCTGGAGACGCTGTCCGAGGACTTCGTCCGGACCGCGCGGGCCAAGGGCCTGGCCAAACCCACGGTGTACGGCCGGCACGCGCTCCGCGCGGCGATCACGCCGGTGGTCACCATCGCCGGGCTGGACGTGGGCAGCGCGCTCGGCGGAACGGTGATCACCGAGACCACCTTCGGTCTCCAGGGGCTCGGCCGTACCGCCATCGACGCGGTGCGCTCGGGCGACCTGCCGACCATCATGGCGACCGTGCTGATCTCCGCGGTCTTCATCGTGGTCGCCAACATCGTGGTGGACATCCTGTACGCCGCCATCGATCCCCGGGTGCGGTTGCGATAAGGCAACGGCGACCGGTCGGCCATGGAGATATCCGCCGCATCCTGTTAGACACACCGTAGATTTCCTACGTCTTCTGACGAGGGCACCAGATAGGGGAGGAGGGCGCGTGATGCGCCTGAAAAGGGCAGCCGCCGCTGGCGGAGCGCTCGCACTGCTCGCAGTGATGGGGGCGTGCAGCGAGAACAAGGGCACCGGCGGCGGGAACGACACCGACCGGGTGCAGAGCGGTTCGATCGCCACCGACCCGAAGGAGTCGATGGGCCCGGCCGCCGAGGTTCCGGGCGCCACCAAGGGCGGGACCTTCCGGGTCATCCGGGAGACCAAGATCTCGCACCTCGATCCGCAGCGGGTCTACTCGTTCGCCGGTCTGATGAACGCGCCGCTCTACGCCCGCTTCCTGACCACCTTCAAGGACGACGGCTCGGGCAAGGTGACCCTGGTCGGTGACCTGGCCGAGACGCCGGGCACGGACGTCAACAAGGACTGCAAGGCCTGGGAATTCAAGATCAAGGACGGCGTCAAGTTCGAGGACGGCAGCCCGATCACCTCCAAGGAGATCGCGTACGGCATCGCCCGCTCGTTCGACCCGGATCTCACCGGCGGCCCGACCTACCTTCAGGAATGGCTCGCCGACAGCCCGCAGTACGACGCCAAGTGGGACTTCAAGAAGAACAAGGCGTCGCTGCCGCCCGGTCTGACCACCCCGGACGCCAAGACGCTGAAGTTCGAGTTCGCCAAGCCGCACTGCGACCTGCCGTTCGCCGCGTCGCTGCCGTACACCGCCCCGCTCAAGGCGGACAAGGACACCGGCGTCAACCTGGACAACCTGCCGTTCTCGTCCGGGCCCTACAAGGTCACCAAGAACACCGCCGGTGTCGAGTTGGTGCTGGAGCGCAACGAGAACTGGGACCCGAAGACCGACCCGGTGCGGCACGCGTACCCGGACAAGATCGTCTGGGGCTTCGGCCCGGACGCCGAGGCGGGCGCCAACCGGGTCATCGCCGACAACGGCGACGACCAGTCGGCGCTGGCCTGGAACGGCGTGCCCTCCGCGCTGATCGCCAAGGTCACCAGTGACCAGGCGCTCAAGCCGCGCTCGGTGCAGGGCCAGACCCCCAGCCTCTGGCGGCTCACCATCAACACCAGCCGGGTCACCGACCTCTCGGTCCGGCAGGCGCTCAACTACGCCATCGACCGGGACGGCTTCATCAAGGTCTACGGCGGCGAGGCGACGGCCAAGGCGGTCACCACCCTGCTGCCGCCGTCGACCATCGGCTACGAGAAGTACGAGGCGTACCCGGCCGGCGCGACCGGCGACGTCGACAAGGCCAAGCAGCTGCTGGCCGGCAAGACCCCGGAGCTGGTCCTCGGCGTCGGTGACGACTACCCCGAGTACGGCACCCAGCTCAAGGGCAACCTGGAGAAGGCGGGCTTCAAGGTCACGCTGAAGAGCATCCCGGCCGACGCGAAGCTCGACGAGGTCGGCAAGAAGAGCAACCCGTGGGACATCTACCTCGACCAGTGGGCCGCCGACTGGCCCAGCGGCGCGGCGGTGCTGCCGGTGCTCTTCGACGGCCGCACCATCAAGGCCGAGAACAACAGCAACACGTCGTACGTCAACAACGACGACATCAACAAGGAGTTCGACCGGGTTCTCGCGCTGCCGGCGGCGGACCAGGCCAAGGAGTGGGCGAAGCTCGACCAGCGGGTCATGAAGGAGCTGGCCCCGGCGGTGCCGCTCTTCGTGGAGCAGGGCTACTACCTGCACGGCTCGAAGGTGGGCGGGATCTACCTGTCCAGCATCTTCGGCTACCCGGCCCTGACGAGCGCGTACGTCAAGCAGTAACCCGCACCGCGGACGGACCCCCGGTCGACAACGACGTCGGCCGGGGGTCTCCGCGTCGGTGGGGCCGCCGCCGCGCCCGTGTCGGCCGGCCGGGACCGCCCGCGTCGCAGCCCGGTCGGCTACAGGTGGGTACGGAGGAAGTCCAGCTCCAGCCGGAGCAGCCGCTCCGAGGTACCGCCGGCGGCCAGGTGGGTCGCCCCGGTCAGCGGCAGCACCGCGTGCGGGCGGCCGGCGCCGAGCAGCGCCGCCGAGAGCCGCAGCGTGTGCGCGGCCACCACGTTGTCGTCGACCAGCCCGTGCACCAGCAGCAGCGGCCGGGCCTGCTCCGGGTCACGCACCGGCTCGGCGGCCAGCTCGATCAGCGAGTGGTGCCCGTAGACGTCCATCCCGTCGTCCGGCATGCCCAGGTAGCGCTCGCTGTAGGCGGTGTCGTACAGGGACCAGTCGGTCACCGGCGCCCCCGCGATCCCGCACCGGAACAGCTCCGGGTTCCGCAGCACCGCCAGCCCGGCCAGCCAGCCGCCGAACGACCAGCCGCGGATCGCCACCCGGCCCAGATCCAGGTCGGGATGCTTGCCGGCGAGCGCGGTCAGCGCGTCCACCTGGTCGGCCAGGATCACGTCGGCCAGCCGCCGGTGGATCGCCTTCTCGAACGAGGGGGACACGCCCGGCGTACCCCGGTTGTCGATCGTCACCAGCGCGAAGCCGGCGTCGGCCCACCACTGCCGCTCCAGCCAGGCCGCCCGCGCGGCGATCACCTCCTGGTGCCCGGGGCCGCCGTACACGTCGAGCAGCACCGGCAGCCGGCGCCCGGCGACGTGGCCCTCCGGGTAGAGCACGGCGGTCGGCAGTCGCCGGTCGGTCACCCGCTCCAGCGCCGGCCGGGGGGCGTACGACGGGGTGGCGGCCAGCGACCGCAGCACCGCCACCTCCCGGTCGCCGCGCCACACCGTCCACCGGGTGCCCGCCCGGTCCAGCGAGGCGGTGCCCACCGCCAGCACGTCCCCGCCGACCGCCGCGGTGTGCCAGCCGGGGTCGTTGGTCAGCCGGCGGGCGTCCACCCCGCTACCGATCGTGGTGCGGATCCGGAACAGGTGCCGCTGGCTGGGCTCGCCGTCGCTCGCCTCGACCAGCAGGTCGGCCGGACCGGACCCGGTGGGCAGCCGGCCCACCACCCGGCGCACGTACAGGGTGGGTGGGGTGAGCAGCGTCCCGTCGGCGAAGAGGCAGCGCGCGTCGTACCCGTCGTGGGCCAGCTCGCCGCCGACCAGCACCCGGCCGTCCGGCAGGTGCGCCGGGGTGCCGGGAATCGGCTCGACCCAGCGCGGGTCGGCCAGCTCGGCGTGCACCTGGGTCTCGCCGGTGCGCGGGTCGACCGCGAGCACCAGGCCGTGCTGCTGCGACCGGCGCAGCACGGTGATCAGCGGGCCGCCGTCGGTCCAGTCGACCGAGGTCAGGTACGGATAGGTCTCCCGGCCCAGTGCACGTCGACCCAGCCGCCGTCCAGGTCGAGCAGGTGCAGGCTGACCTCGGCGTTGGGGCCGCCGGCCCGCGGGTACGCCACGGTGGTCGGCGGGCTGCCCGGATCGGCCGGGTCGTGCAGGTGCCAGTGGGGCAGCCGGCTGTCGTCCACCCGGGCGGCCAGCACCGACCGCCCGTCCGGGGCCCACCAGTAGCCCCGGAACCGGTCGAACTCCTCGGCCGCGATGTGCTCGGCCAGCCCCCACGTGACGCCGGAATCCTCGCCGGCGAGCAGGTTGTCCGTGCCGTCGGCCTCGACCACCCGCAGCTGCCCCCGGCGGACGCCCTCGGCCGCGTCCGTCACGTACGCCAGCCGGTGCCCGGTCGGGTCGGGCCGCGGGTCGAGCACCGGGCCGACGGCGGTCACCTCGACCACGTCGCCGTGCACCAGGTCGGCCCGGAACAGCCGCCCGGCGAGCGGGAAGACCGCCACCCGGCCGGTCGCGTCCAGCGCGTACGAGCCGATGCCGGAGGCGCTCAGCCGGAGCCGTTCGCGCAGCGTCCGTTCCCCCGGGGCCAGCGCGCCGGCGTCCGCGCCCGCGCCGATCAGCGCCGCCGGGTCGGCGACCAGCCGCTCCTCGCCGGTGGAGACGTCCAGCAGCCAGAGCGCGTCGGCGGGATCCTCGGGACCGGCGGAGCGGAGGAAGACCACCCGGGAACCGTCGTCGGCCACGGAGACGGCACGCGGCGCGCCGTGGCTGAACCGGCGGGTGCGGGCGGCCAGTTCCGGAAAGTCCACACGCCAGATCGTAGAGCGGCGCCGAGGGCGATGTGGCCGACCTGCGTGGACGCGTCGGAGCCGGCGGGTACGGACCGCCGGTTAGAGTGACGATCGTGACGACGCTGCCCGACCGCCGGCTCCTGCTGGTCCACGCGCACCCCGACGACGAGTCCATCGGCACCGGATCGACCATGGCGCACTACGCCGCCACCGGCGTCCACGTCACGCTGGTGACCTGCACGCTGGGCGAGGAGGGTGAGATCCACGTGCCGGCGCTCGCCCAGCTCGCCGCGGCCGAGGCCGACCAGCTCGGCGGGTACCGGATGGGCGAGCTCGCGGCGGCCTGCGCCGCGCTCGGCGTCACCGACCACCGCTTCCTCGGCGGCGCGGGGCGCTACCGCGACTCCGGGATGATGGGGCTGTCGACCAACGAACACCCCCGGGCCTTCTGGCAGGCCGACCTCGACGAGGCCGCCGGCCACCTGGTGGAGATCATGCGGGAGGTACGGCCGCAGGTGCTGATCACGTACGACGACAACGGCTTCTACGGCCACCCGGACCACATCCAGGCGCACCGGGTGGCGATGCGCGCCGTCGAGCTGGCCGCCACCGAGGGGATCGCCCCGGCCAAGGTCTACTGGACGGCGATGCCCCGCAGCGTGCTGGAGGCCGGCCTGACGCACTTCGCCGAGTCCTCGGACAATCCCTTCGCCGGCATCGAGGACCTCTCCGAGCTGCCGTTCGGCTCGCCGGACGAGGAGATCGCCGCCCGGATCGACGCCACCGAGCAGCACGCCGCCAAGGAGGGGGCGATGCGGGCGCACGCGACCCAGATCCCGGCCACCTCCTGGCTCTACTCGATCGCCGGCAACTTCGGCGCGGAGTTCATGGGCGTGGAGTACTTCACCCTCGCGATGGGGGAGAAGGGACCGGGCGCCGGCCCGTACGGCTGGGAGGACGACCTCTTCGCCGGGCTCCGCGTGGACGGTCCGGACCGGGCCCCGGTCGCGGTGGCCGGCCAGCGGTGACGTTGCCCGCCCCGCCGATGCCGGTCGCCGCCGACGAGGAGGCCAGCCCGCCGCCCGGTCGGCGGGGGCGGCTGCTCGATCTCGCCCTGCGGGTGGCCGGCGGCCTGGTCGCCGCGGTCGGCGGGGTGGTGACCGGGGTGGTGGAACTGCTGCTCGCCACCGTCCGGGTCTCCGGGCAGCTGATCGGGGTGTCGGTGCTGGTCGTGATCGGCGCCAACATCGCGCTGAGCTGGTTCGCCCACGAGGCGGTCGGGCGGCGGTGGGCGGTGGCCCTGCCCGCGCTGCCCTGGTTCGGGCTGATGGCGGTGGCGTCGGTCCGGACCACCGAGGGGGACCTGCTGCTCGCCGGCGACAACTGGGTCGGGCTGGCCATGATCGTGGCGGGCGCGATGACCTTCACGGTGATGGGGTTCCGGCAGATCCTGGCCCCGCCGCCCGCACCCGGAGGATGATGACGACAGGCCGGTACGGGTGGTAGATATTCCTGCCAGGAGGCCCGCCGGCGGGGCGGGCGGTGGCGGGAGGCGTGCGATGAGAGATCGGTGGCGGGTGGTCGGCGTGCTCGCGGCGGCGCTGTTCGCGGTCAACGTGGCCGCCCGGCTGGTGATCCGGCTCGGGTTCGACGGTGACGACAACGCAGCCGACCGGGTCTCGCTCGGGATGTTCGTGGTGATCGGCCTGATCCTCGCCGGGGTGGCGTTCCGCTGGGGCCGGGATCGTCCGCTCGCACGCTGGGCGGCCGACGTGGCCGCCGCGGTGGCGGTGGCGCTGCTGCTGACCATCTTCGTCGGGCCGCTGCTGGTCGGCGCCAACCCGTTCGCAGACGGCGCCGGCACGTTCTTCGCCCAGGTCTGGTTCTATCTCGCGGCCACTGGCGCCGGTGTCCTGGTCGGCTACCTGGTGCTCACCGCGCTCGGCCTCGACCACCGCTCGCAGCAGCTCAAGCGGTACGCCGAGATCAAGGCCGCCAAGCCCCGCAAGGTCGTCCGCCGCTGACCCCGCCGCACGCACCCCTGCCTGTCGACGGACGTCAGGTGGTGGGGGCGACCCGGGTCAGGTAGGTGTGGTGGGTGGTGAAGGCCAGCGCTCGGTAGAGGGCCACGGCGGGGGTGTTGCGCTGCTCGACCTGGAGGAACGCGTCCCCGGCGCCCTCCTCGGCGGCCCAGTCGGCGAGCGCCCGGACGACCCGGCCGGCGAGCCCCTGCCGACGCGCCTCGGGGAGCACCTCGATCAGGCTGAGCCCCAGCCAGCGTCCCTGCCCGGTGACCGTGCCCCGGCCGATGGCGACCAGCGTGCCGTCGGCGTACCCGTGCGCGAAGCGGACCTGGTCCACGGCGGTGAGCACGTGCCGCGCCGCCTCGGGGAGGCCACCCTTGCGCCCGGCGGCGACGGCGAGCCACGCCTGCGACGGCGTGGCGGCCAGCTCGACCGCCGGCCGGTGCTGTGCGAGCGACTCCGCCGCGACTGACCCGGGTCGCATCCGTCGACCCGGCCCGTCACCGACGGCCCCGTCCGGGCCCGCCGGGCGGGTGATCAGGTTGGCGAGCGGCGCGGTCTGCATCAGGACCGGGCGGCCCGGGCGTCCCAGCCGCGGGCGGTCCAGCTCGGCGCCGACCGGCGCGGCCAGCGGCAGCG
>JAEVHO010000149.1 GCA_016802835.1 Micromonospora sp. ATA32
GTCCGGAGGTTCAGCCGGCGCCGACCCCGCAGCTCGGGGCGGACCAGCTGGTGGTGTTCGAACTCCGGTCGTCGTTGTTCTCCCGACGCGAGTCCACGTGGACGTGGGTCCCGTGGTTGGGGTAGCCGGGTCCGTAGATGCCGCTGAAGCCGTTGTTGCGCGCGGACCGGGCGATCTGGCACAGCGACGAGGTACGCGAGGTCACGTCGGCGGCGTTGCCGTAGAGGTGCTGGCTGTCCGAGACCCCGCCCACCTGCCGGTTGCAGGACGTGCTGCGGAAGCCGCCGTTGACGTAGAGCGGTTTGTCACCCAGCCCCTTGCGCAGGGCCTCCAGCTTCCACATGGTCCGCACCGCGTTGGCCTTCGTCCGGTCGGCGCTCAGCGGTCCCCCGCTCCACCCGCCGATGCCGCAGCCGTTGTCCAGCTCGCTGTAGCTGAAGTGCCGGGGCGTGCAGTCGTTGTCCTGGATCTCGTAGAGCTTGGCGTACGTCTGCGGTCCGGCGATGCCGTCGGCCCGGATCCCGTACGCGGACTGGAACCGCTTGACGGCGGCGGTGGTCTTGGGTCCGTAGATCCCGTCGTTTTCCACGATGTCGCGGTAGCCGGCCCAGCCGGCGACCCGGATCTGCAACTGACGGACGTCGTCGCCGGAGCGCCCCTGGTAGAGGTTGCGCTGCCAGGTGTAGCAGCCGTCGGCGTGGGCCGCCGGTGCGGCGACCACCGAGGCGATCGCGGCCCCAGGAAGTGCCAGAGCGAATGCGACAAGAGCCCGCTTCAAGGTATTAACGCGCACAGAAATCCTCCCGATAGACGTGTGAATGGGCGGCGATCAGGGCACCGACCGGGCCGTCCTGTCCCTTCCACCCTGACACCGAAGCGGGCGGTTTGCGGCAATTAAGGAGAATTGTTCTCATGATCGCGTTTTCCTGGGCACTGACCGTGAATAGCGGCTAATTGCGAAACACCCATTCATTCCCAGGGACGCCGGAAGGGATGAGCACGGCACGGACCGGCCGAGGTGACGGAAACACCCCGTCGGGAGCACCGAGGGTGATGCGGACGCGTGACCCTGGCCCGGTAACGTGACCGGCGGGCTCGCGAGCGGGGAGGTGGGCGTGGCGCGCGGTGGCGTCTTCTGCATCGAGGGGCAGTGGCACCGTGACCTCAACGAGCGCGGCTCCGTCCTGCCCACCCTCGAACTGCTCGAACGGCTCGGCCGGATCCGGTTCATCCACAAGGACGCGGCGACCCGAGACGAGCTCTTCTACTTTCTCGACCGCTGGCTGCTCAAGCAGTACGCCGACTACCGGGTCGGCTTCTTCGCCATGCACGGCGAGCCGAGCCGGCTCTGCCTGACGGACTGGGATTCGGTGGAGCTGGCCGACGTCGCGGAGCGGATGGCCGGCCGCTGCGAGGGCCGGCGGCTCTATTTCGGCAGCTGCTCAGTGTTGCGTGCGTCGGATGCCGCGCTGCGGGAGTTTCTCGACGTCACCGGGGCGGCCCTGATCTGCGGTTTCACCCGGGAGGTGGACTGGGTCGAGTCGGCCGCCTTCGAGACCGTGCTGCTCGACGTGCTGGCCAACGGCCAGCGGCACAACGCCGCAGAGCTGCGGATGGGCTCCGCCCACTGGGCGCCGCTGGCCTCGTACCTCGGCTTCCGGGTGATCTACGCCAACGGCCGCGCCTGGCGGCCGAGCGCCCGGCTCCGGGTGCCGGCCCAGCCCGGCGCGGACCGGACGGCCGGACGGCTGCGCTGAGGCCGGGCCCGGCGGGGTGGCCGGCGCATCGCGGAAACCGAGTCGGTCCGGGCTGCGGCGGCTGCGGTGTCGTGGCGGCCTGATAGAAACGACCGATGGCACGCAGCATCGCGAGCAACACCCGGGTCGACCGGGCCGCTCTGATCGACTTCCTCCGTCCCCGGCACCGGGTCGTGCTGATGACCACCCGGGCCGACGGCCGGCCACAGTCCTCCCCGGTCTCCTGTGGGGTGGACCCGGAGGGCCGGCTGGTGATCTCCACCTACCCCGAGCGGGCCAAGGCGACCAACATCCGCCGCGACCCGCGGGTCTCCGCCTGTGTCCTCTCCGACGACTGGGACGGCCCCTGGGTGCAGGTCGACGGCACCGCCGAGGTGCTGGACCTGCCCGAGGCGCTGGAGCCGCTGGTGGAGTACTTCCGCAGCATCTCCGGCGAGCACCCGGACTGGGACGAGTACCGGCAGGCGATGATCACGCAGGGCAAGTCGCTGATCCGGGTCACCATCGACAACTGGGGACCGATCGCCACCGGCGGCTTCCCCGCCCGGCTGGCCGGCTGAGCCCGCCGGCACGGGCGTCGCGGGGTCAGTACGCGGCGGTGAAGCGCATCTTCTCGAAGCGCGGGTTCTCGATCTCGTCGATGACCGCCACCGCCAGGTCCTCGTAGGTCAGCACCGAGCGGCCCTGCTCATTTAGCACCGGGTGCTCGGTGCCGGTGCGGTAGTGGCCGGTGCGCTCGCCCGGGTGGAACTCCAGCGGCGGCGGAGAGAGGTACGTCCAGTTCACGGTGTCGGCCGAGGAGCGGTACCAGCCCAGCGCGTCGGCCTGACCCAGTGCCGCGTCCCGGTACTGCTCGGGAAAGTCCGGCTCGTCGAAATGCGGGGTGCCCTTTGGCGTCAGCAGCGTCGCGCCACCGCCGACGTGGATGATCCGGGGCGCCGCCGGCAGGTCGCGCAGCGTGGTGATCAAGTTCTCCGCCGCGTCCCGCCACAGCTCCCGCCCACCGCCGCCGATCGCCACCACGATCGCGTCCGCGTCCGGCGCCAGCTCCCGTACGCTCCGCTGCGAGGTGGCGTCCCCGGTCACCAGCTGGATCCCGGGCGGCAGGTAGGTGACCGCCTCCGGCCGGCGTACCGCGGCGATGACCCGGTGCCCCCGGCCCACCGCCTCCGCGACGATCCGCGAACCGGCGCTGCCGCCGGCGCCGAACACGACGATGGTGCTCATGGACTGACCGCCTTCCGCCCCCGACTCGTCGCCTCCCAGGCTATGGAGCGGGCCGCCGGCCGGTGCCGTTACGGCGAACCCGCGGGCGACGGCCCGCGGGCTCAGTCGATCAGGGCGGAATAGACCAGCTGGCGCAGCTGCGACCGCAGCGGGTAGGTGCTGGACGGCATCAGCTGGGTGAACAGCAGCGCGGTGACCTGCTCGACCGGGTCCACCCAGAACGCGGTGCTGGCCAGGCCGCCCCAGTAGAACTCGCCGACGCTGCTCGGCACCTTGGCGGGCACGGGGTCCTGCACCACCGCGAAGCCGAGGCCGAACCCGATGCCCTCCAGCACCGTCTCGGCGAACCCCTCCGGCCGGAACGAGGCCAGGTCGCCGCCGCCGGGCAGGTGGTTGCTGGTCATGAACCGGATGGTCCGCGGCGCCAGCAGGCGTACGCCGTCCAGCTCGCCGCCGCGCAGCAGCAACTGGGTGAACCGGTGGTAGTCGGCGGCGGTGGAGACCAGCCCGCCGCCGCCGGAGATGAAGGTCGGCTCGGCCAGCGCGGCCCGCCCGATCGCGTCGGCGCGTACCGCCTGCCCGGTCGACGGATGCGGGGTGTAGAGCGCGGCGAGGCGCTTGGCGTCCGGCTCGTCGACCCACCAGCGGGTGTCGGACATGCCGAGCGGGCCGAGGATCCGGTCGGCGAAGAACGCGTCCAGGGACTGCCCCGAGACCACCTCGACCAGCCGGCCGAGCACGTCCGTGGCGACCCCGTAGTTCCAGCTGGTGCCCGGCTGGAACAGCAGCGGCAGCCGGGCCAGGCCGGCCGAGGCCGCCGCCAGGTCGGCGCCGGGCGGCACGCCCAGGTCGAAGCCGGCCGCCCGGTACAGGCCGTCGACCACCGACGTCTGCGCGAAGCCGTACGTCAGGCCGGCGGTGTGGGTGAGCAGATGCCAGACCCGGATCGGCTCAACCGCCGGCACCGTGTACGGCTTGAGCAGCGAACCCTTGTCGAAGACCCGGGCGTCGGCGAACTCGGGCAGCCACCGGCTGATCTCGTCGTTCAGCTCGAAGCGGCCCTCCTCCCAGAGCATCATCGCCGCGACCGAGGTGATCGGCTTGGTCATCGAGTAGATCCGCCAGAGGGTGTCCTGCTCGACCGGCGCGCCGGCCTCCCGGTCACGCAGCCCGTACGTCGAGGAGTGCGCGATCTCGCCACGCCGGGTGACGACCACCTGCCAGCCGGCGAGCCGGCCGTCGTCGACGTACCTGCCGAAGTGCTGGTCGATCCGCGCCAGCCGGGCCGGGTCGAAACCGATCTGGGCCGCGTCGATGCTCTGTGCCACGCTCACATCGCGAACCTACTAGTCGGTACGGCCGTACCGGAAGAGCCGGGGCGGCCGGCTGCGTCACGGTGTCGGTGGTCGCCACTAACCTGGGCCGATGCCGGAGCTGACCGAGGACGCGACCTTCCGCCACGAGGACTGGTACGGCGAGGAACTCATCGACCGGCACTTCGTCCGCTGCTCGTTCTTCCAGGTCGACCTGACCGAGGCGGTCAGCCAGGGCGCTGTCTTCACCGAGTGCACGTTCGGCAATGTGGCGTTCAACGCCTCCCGGCACACCGACTCCGCCTTCACCCGCTGCACCTTCAAACGGTGCAACCTCTTCGAGGCCGAGTTCACCGGCTGCAAGCTGGTCGGCAGCACGTTCGCCCAGTGCGACCTGCGGCCGCTACGGGTCAGCGGCGGCGACTGGTCCTTCGCGGCGCTGCCCGGGGCCGATCTGCGCGGCGTCACCCTCACCGACGTGCGGATGCGCGAGGTCGACCTGACCGGGGCCAACCTCACCGGCGCGACCGTCAACGGCGTCGACCTCTCCGGCGCCCAACTGCACAGCTGCCGGCTCGGCGGCGCCGACCTGCGCCGCTCCGACCTGACCGCGCTCGACCCGACGACGGTGGAGCGTGCCGGCGCGATCATCGACGCCGAGCAGGCCATCGTGATCGCCCAGGCGCTCGGCTTCGAGCTCCGCTGACCTGAGCGCCGCCTGCCGGCCGGGCGTGGCCTTACCCCCGACACCCGCCACCTGGGTCTGCGCTACCGGTTGGTAACAAACTGGAAACGCCCGCCAGGCTACATATGGCGAATCGGCCGGGGCGATGAAAACGTGAGACCGCTCACGTCGCCTTCGCGTTCCATCGTGGCCGGAGGCGTCGGGCTGGGGAGTGGAGGCTCGGTGGCGGAGGAAGACCTCGGACGGACCGGGAGCGACGGCAGGGCGTCGGTGGGACCGGGCGCCCCCGGCAACCCGGACGACCCGGCCGGCCAGACCCGGACCGTCCAGCGGCGGCTGGCCCGGGCCCGGCAACGCCGCCGCTGGGCCGCCGGGGGGCTGACCGTCGTCTGCCTGCTCGCCCTCGTGTCGTACCTCGGGTCGCGCCAGCCGGAGCCGCCGGAGGGGAACGGCGGGGTCCCAACCGGCGTGTCGACGGGGTCCGATCGGCCGACCGGGCGGGTCCCCGGCCTGCAGGTGCCCGGCGCGGACATCGGCGCCGCCTCGCCCAGACTGCGGCCCCGGGAGCGACCCCCGGCGACCCCGACCGCCCCGCCCACGCCGACGGTGCAGCCGCCCGCGCAGCCGTACCTCGCCGTGACGCGCAACGACGTGCCGGGGGTGGTGGACCTGACCGCGGTCGGCACCCGGGACTGGGTCCACTGGGGTCTGCGCGGCGGCGACTCCGTCGTCCGCAAGCGCACCGGCACCGGCCAGATCCTCGACGAGGGCGGCCGGGGCGGTCGGGACAGCTACGACACCAACCCGGAGTCCTACCGCTGGCGCGACGGCACGCCGGTGACGTCGGTCGACGCCACGCCCACCGGGGCGTACGCCTGCGGCGTCGGCAACGGCTTCGCGCTCGCCGTCGCCGGCGACGGCGAGCTGCGCACCGTCCACCTCTACGCCGGGCTCTGGATGGCCCGGGGACGGCTGGACGTGCGGCTCTCCACCGGCGGGCCGACCACCACGCTGCGACTCGAGGACCCGCACACCACCCACACCGCCGAGTTCACCATCCGGTTCCGCGCATCCAAGGGTGGGAAGCTGCTGATGTCCTGGATCACCGAGGTGTCCTTCAACCGCTCCGGCAATGTGGCCCTGCAGGCGGTCGCGCTGCGCTGAGCGGAGTCGGTTCGTCCGGTGCGGTGCGGCCGGCGGGGGTAGCTTGGACGCGACGACCGGCGGACGATCCAGGAGGACCCGATGACGTCGAGCGAGCAGGTGCTGGACAGCCCCGAGGGGTGGGTCGCCAACCACATCCGCCGGTACGTCGAGACCGACGGCGCCGAGGGCCACGAGTGGCGTCCGGGCGTGTTCACCCTGCTGCTCACCACCCGCGGCCGGCGCAGCGGCAAGCTCCGCCGGACCGCCCTGATCTACGGCCGCGACGGCGACGCCTACCTGGTCGTCGCCTCCCAGGGCGGCGACCCGCGGCATCCCGCCTGGTACCTCAACCTGCTCGACGAGCCGGAGGTCGAGGTGCAGGTCGGCGGCGAGACGTTCACCGCCCGGGCGCGTACCGCCACACCGCAGGAGAAGCCCCGCATGTGGTCGACGATGACCGGCACCTGGCCGGCGTACGACGACTACCAGACGAAGACCGACCGGGAGATCCCTGTCGTCGTGCTCGAGCGCGTCTGAGCCCGGCCCCGCGCCGCCCCGCAACGACGTTGACGCCCACCAGGACCCCGTAACGCAATCGACGGGCGCCGGGCGCCGGCACCAGAATCTCCTCACCGGCCGGCGCCACCGCCCGGCAGCAGAACAGAGGGGAAAACCATGCCCGCCTTCGCGCTCGCCCACCTGCGTACGCCACAGCTCAACGACGACGTCTTCGAATACCTGGAGAAGATCCAGGCCACCCTCGACCCGTACCAGGGCCGGTTCCGGGTGCACGGCGCCGAGGTCGAGGTCATCGAGGGCGAGTGGCCCGGCACGGTCGTGATCATCGAGTTCCCCGACGTGGAGCAGGCCCGCGCCTGGTACGCCTCACCGGCGTACCAGGAGATCCTTCCGCTGCGGACCCGGCACATCGACGGGGCGGCGCTGATCGTCCAGGGCGTCGGGCCGGACTACGACGCTGGCCGGACGGCCGCCCGGCTGCGCCGGGCACAGGGCATGAGCTGAGACGGGCTGCTTCCGGGTCGGGGACAGTTTGTCCGTCGCCTCGGGTTCGGCTCGTCGTAACTTTCTGCTGTCCGATTCCGCGCGTCCCCTGTGGAGGGTGATCCGATGAGCAGCAGTGTCGGCCACGTCGTCCGTCCCGTCACGCCGCGCGGTGGCGCTGATCCGTCCGGGGGCGGGCTCCGGGAAATCCCGCTGCCGCCGTACGTGACGAGCGAGGACGCCCAGTTCGCCGTGCGGGCGGTGGTGGTGCACGCGGGCCGGAGCTGGTCCGGCGGCACGGTCTGCCGCAACGACGCCAGCCCGCACCCGTGCCGCTGCACCGTTGGGGCCGGCGGGTGCTCACGTTGCGGGGATTGCGCGCCGCCGAGATCGACGCGCTGATCGCAAACGGCGATCCGACCGCCGTCGCCCCGTCCCGGCCGACCCGACCCGGGGCCTGAGTGGCGTCCGCGTCGGGCCCTTCCCACCCGAAGGGCCCCGGCGGATCAGCAGGCGATCGGCTTGACCCAGGAACACTCCAGGCCGTCCGGCACCCGCGGCGTCTCCGGGGCCGTCCGCGGCGCCAGCCGCGCCGTTCCCGCGCCCTTCTCGGTGTACGACGCCAGCGCGATCGCGATCTGGTCCTCCAGGCTCTTCACCGAGGACGTCAGGTAGTTGTTGAGGACGATCGAGAAGGCCAGCACCCGTCCGTCGGCGTCGGTGACGTAGCCGGAGAGGCCGGAGACCCCGGTCAGGCTGCCGGTCTTGGCGTGCACGTTGTTCGCCGCCGGGGTGCCCCGCATCCGGCTGCGCAGCGTCCCGCCGACGAACCGCTCGGCGTTGCCGGCGATCGGCAGCGCCGCGTACCAGGTGTCGAACCATGGTTCGGCGCGGACCGCCGCGAGCAGGTCCACGAACGCGGCCGGCGGGATCAGGTTGCGCCGGGACAGCCCGGAGCCGTCCCGCTGGCGCAGCGTCCCGGTGTCCATGCCGGCGTCGGCGACGTACTCGCTGATCGCGCTCAGCCCGGCCGACCAGGTCCCGGAGCCGGAGAGCACCCGGCCGATCTCCTTGGTCAGCACCTCCGCGTGCCCGTTGTTGGAGAGCTTCAGGAACGGCACCATCAGCTCGGCGAGGGTCATCGAGTCGTGGTGCGCGACCGTCGTCGCGTCGGCCGGGGTGGCCTGCCCGAGGACCGTCCTGCCGAGCACCCGTACGTCGTGCCGGCGCAGCGCCGCGCGGAAGACGTCGGCGGCGTACCCGGTCGGCTCCCAGACCGTCATCCAGTCGCTGGCCTCGGCGTCGCCCACCGCGATCTGGCCGGTGACCACGATGGTGTTGCCGCCGTGCACCCGCTCGAACGAGATGGTGGTCTTCCCGTCGGCGACGGTCTCCGCACGGTTGTCGATGTGCAGGTAGCCGTTGGGTGGGGTCATCGTGATCACCGGCGGCGACCCGGCGTCGGCCGCCGGCGCGGCGTGCACGATCACGTTGCCGGCGTCGTAGTCGGTGTCCGGCGCGACGGTGAGCGCGGACACCTGGGCGGCGTAGTAGTAGGACTCGTCGTCCCAGGTCCAGTCCGGACCGAGCCGGGTGTTGTCGTACCGGGTGTCGTCGGCCACCAGGTTGCCCGTGACCACCCGGACGCCGTCGGCGGCGACCTGCGCGGCCAGCGCGTCGTAGTCGGCGGCGAGCATGGTCGGATCCCCGCCGCCGCGCAGGTAGAGGTCGCCGGAGACCAGGCCGGCGTGCCGCTGGCCGTCGGCCTTTACGTCGGTGGTGAACCGGTGGCCGGGGCCGAGCAGTTCCAGCGCCGCGGTCGAGGTGAGCAGCTTGGTGTTGGAGGCGGGCACCAGCCGACGCTCGCCGTTGCGGTCGTAGAGAGTCTCGCCGGTGGTGGTGTCGACCACCACCACCCCGGCCTGGGCGCCGGCGAGCCGGGAGTCGGCCAGGATCGCGTCGATGGTGGCGTGCAGCTGGGTCGCGGCGGGGGTCGGTGCTTCGGCGGTGGCGGTGGACGCGCCGGCGGTGGCCGTGGCGGCGATCACCGCCACCAGCGCTAGTGCCCGGGGAAAGAGACGACGATGCATGGACTGATGCTGCCACGGAGATTTGTTCCAGAGAAGCCTCCCGGACGAAAGTTATTGCCGTTCCGGCGGGCCCGGTCAGGCGGGATGCCGTGCGGGGGCCGCACCGGTCATCGGACAGCAACGGGCGCCGCGCTTCGCCCCCGGCACCGGCTACGTGATCCTGGACGGCGACGACGACCCCGGATACCCATGTTCGACCGGATCACGCCCGACGGGGCCGCCTGGGCGGACGGGCGCTCCCCGCGTCGTCGCCGAGGAACGAATTCACCCGATCGGGTACGGCCCGTCGGCGACCACCATCGGCGCCACCCGGGCGCCCGCGCGGCGGTACGCGACATCCGCGCTCTGCTCGCCCCGGCCGGCGCCGCCGACTGACCCCGCTCTATTTGACGGATGGGGTGGCAGCGGGCAACGTAGGTCTGGAGGGGCCTTTCGAGCTGCCCCGATCTGCACGGCGAAGACCGATTCGCCCTCCAGGCGCTCGTGCGTGGGCTGAGCCAGCCGCCGACGACCGCGATCCCGAGACATCCACGAGGAGTTCCGCCATGCTCACCATGACCGACAACGCCGTAATGGTGATCCGTGATCTCGCCAATCAGCAGGACGTCGCCGAGGGCGGCGGCCTGCGGATCGCGGCCGACACCGACGCCGGCTCGCTCACCATCGAACTGGTGCCCCAGCCGGTGCAGGGCGACGAGGTGGTGGACAACCAGGGCGCCCGCATCTTCCTCGACTCCGACGCCGCCGAGCTGCTCAACGACACCGCCGTCGACGCGTCCGTCGACGACGAGGGCGTTGTGCAGTTCGGCTTCACCGAGCGGGAATAGGCGGCGTCAGCCGACCCGCCGGGTCTCGCCGCCGCGGTGGGGCCGGGCGGACCGGCCGCGCTCGGGGGGCGTCCTCGGCGGACCGCCATGACCCGGACCGGTTGTCCCGCGCCCCGGGCCGCAGCAGCGTGGTCAGCACGTGCGCCAGGTGGTGCGAGGTGCTCCACGCCGCCCAGGTCGCGGTGGAGCCGGCACCGCCCGCCCGACGGGCCCGGCGCAGGATCTCCTGATCGCCCCAGGAGAACGCCGCCCCGGCGGCCGGCCAGTGCGGGGCCGCGACCAGGGTCCGGCACAGGTCGGCGAAGCGCTCGTCGCCGCGCCCGCCGCGCCGCGACCACCGGTACACCCACCACGCCCCGTCGGTGGTGTACCGGACCGTGGGCAGCCGGTCGGCCGGCCCGTCCGTCGCCGGCAGCGCCGGGCCCACCCCGTAGTCGCCGTAGCCGACGCCGAGGTCGGCCAGCCGCTGCCAGAGCTGCCAGTCCCAGCGCTGCAGGCGTACCGGTTCGTCGGTGGGCAGCCGGGACAGCGTGGGCGGCATCCCGCCCGCCGCCACCGTCACCGCCCGCCAGGAGTGCCGCCGGGCCCAGTCCAGCAGCCGGCGCACCCTCGGCTCGGCCAGCCGCAGGTCCGCCGGGCAGCAGACGTCCCCGGCGTCGACCAGCAGCTCACACTCCTCCGGCGCCAGCCGGGTGTACCGCCAGACCCGCTCCACCGCGGCGGTTGTCGCGTCCGGGCCGGACCGGTCCTGCCCGGCCCGCAGCCGGACCACGGCTCGCCGGGCATGGGCCCGGGCCGCGACGCCGTGCGCGGCCAACCGCCGGTCGCTCTCTGCGAGTCCGACCACCGGAACCAGGGGTACGCCCCACCGCGCCAGCTCGGTCGCCGGTGAGTCCGGCAGCGCGGATACGTCCACCGCCGGAAGCAGCCCGGCCGGCATGCGACGGAGAATGTCCACCGTGCACTCGTCCACCGCGGAGACGTCGAGAACCGGTGCGAGCAGGGGGGCCACGGCGCTGTCGAGATGACTCAGCGCCTCGAGCTGACCTCGTCGGCTGGCGAGGATGGGGCGGTAGACCGGTTCCGCCGCCCGACCCCCGTGGGCGGGCACCATACTTCAATGTAACGAGACATTCGTGCTCGTCACAGGGTCGATCGGCCGGAAATCTCAGCGCCGCCCGGGCGACCGCTCGCTACGATCCCCGGATGCCCGAGGCCCCCTTCCGCTACCGCTCGCCGGACGAGGACAGCGCCCGGTGGCTGGACTTCCCGTTCCGGGACGGCGACATCGTGATCAGCACCCGGTCCAAGAACGGCACCACGTGGATGCAGATGATCTGCGCTCTGCTGGTGCTGGGCACCCCGGAGCTGCCGGCGCCGCTGGCGCGCCTCTCCCCGTGGCTGGACTGGTTGGTCGAGCCGCGCGACGAGGTGTTCGGGCGGCTCGCCGCGCAGCCGCACCGCCGGTTCATCAAGACCCACACCCCGCTGGACGGCGTCCCGATCGACCCGCGGGTCAGTTACGTGGTGGTGGCCCGGCATCCGCTCGACGCGGCGGTCTCCCTCTGGCACCAGGGCGGCAACCTGGACCGGGTCCGGCTGGCCGAGCTGACCGGCCAGCCGGCGCCCGAGTATCGGCGCCGGCGTGGCCGTGGCCGTTCCCGCGAGGGTGCGCTGAAGCAGTCCACCAACATGAAGTCGATCCGGCAACGAGGGTGCGCTGAAGCAGTCCACCAACATGAAGTCGATCCGGCAACGACCGGC
>JAEVHO010000150.1 GCA_016802835.1 Micromonospora sp. ATA32
GCCGAGCGGTGCCGGCCGTGGCGGGTCGGGGTCGAGCTGCGGCACCCCTCCTGGTTCGACGGCGCGGCCGCCGCGGACACCGTGACCTTCCTGCGCGAGCAGGGTCTCTCCTTCGTCTGCGTCGACATGCCGCAGGGGTTCGCCTCGTCCGTCCCGCCGATCCTGGTCACCACCGCCGACCTGGCGGTCGTCCGCTTCCACGGGCACAGCGACGCCTGGGATAGCGGCGACAAGCAGGACAGGTTCCGGTACGCCTACGGCGAGGAGGAGCTGCGGCGCTGGGCCGAGCTCCTGATCGAGCTGGCCGACCAGAGCGCCGAGCTGCACGTGCTGCTGAACAACTGCTGCGGTGACCAGGCCCAGCGCGACGCGGCCCGGCTGGCCGAGCTGCTCGCCGAGCGGAGGGCGGTGTCGGGTACCCCCGTCTCGTCCTGACCGGCGTCCGCCGCCGGCCTGCACGAGATGAAGACGCCCCGGGGGGCGCGCCTGGTGGCGCCACCCCCGGGCGTCCGTCGTGCTACCGGGTGCCGATCAGCTTCTGCAGCTCCTGCCGGGTGAGATCACCGTCCGCACCCCGTCGCGCGGTCGGCGGGGTCACTGGCGGCGGGTGACGCCCTCCGGGTGCATTCCCGTCGCCTCCTCCAGCGCGTTGTCCGGCAGGTCCCCGCCGGCGCTGTCGTCCGGGAAGGTGCGGCGCTCGGGTGCCGGGTCCGGCGGCGCGCCGGGCCCCGCCTCGGTGGTGCGGGTGGGCTCGACCGGGCCGAACCCGTGTCGCCCCTCGGGCGCGCCGATCCCGCCGCCGCGCCGGCCCGCTGTTCGCCCCGCCGCCCCTCGGGCACGGCCGGCTCCTCGCTGCCCTCGTCCATCGGAGAGTCCTCTCCCGCGCCCCCACGGCGGTTCGGCATCGAACCCGTCGCTGGTGCCCCAGGGTGCGGCGGACTCCGGTCCGCGCCGGTCGCCGTCCGCCGCCGGTCCGTCCTTGGTCGTCATGGCCACCTCGCTCGTCGGTGTACGCGTGCCCGAGCCGATCACCGGGTCGCCGCCACCGGCCGCTGCCACCGACTGCTCGCCGGTGGTACGCCGCCCGGACGGGTCAGCGACCGGCCTTCGCCATGCGGCGCTTGGCGGCGGCCATTGCCGCCACCTTTGCCATCCCCTTCTGCGTGCTCATCAGCCCCCCGGCCCGGTCGAGCATCCCGCGGAACACCTGGCCCGGCTTCTGCTGCTCACCCATGTACGCGGTCACCACGATCAGCGCCCCGGTGAGGGCTGGGATGGCCCACTGCAACGTCTTCAGCTGCCGCTGGCAGGAGGCCACGTTCCGCGGCGTCTGGTGGTTCGGTTCGGTGGTGCCGTCCACCGGCGGGTTCCCCGCCTTCTGCAGCCGCATGCCGAGCAGTCGGCTGTAGCCGGTCACCGCGAGCGCGCCCACCGTGAGCCCCGTCTTCACCGTGCTCATCTTCGCCACCCCGGACTGGGCGACCACCCGCGGGCTCTCGGTCGCCAGCTCGCCCAGCGCGCCGGCCAGGTGGGCACTGATCGCCGCGGCGTTGACCGGGGTCCACTTGGCCCAGCCCGCCGAGGCGGTCGGGAGCCGCTGAGTCGCATCACTGACCTGCGCCGCCGCGCCGTTCACGCCGAGCGCCCCCATCAGGGAGCCGCCGAACCAGGCCGCCAGGCCCAGATCGTGCATGGATCGCAGTGCGGTGTGCCGTTCGGACATCTGATCCCCCTCCGCGGTATTCGGGCGATGCGGCATACCCACCGTTCGCGCGACTACACACCCGGACGCGGGATGTCCGGGCCGTCGCCGGACGGCGAGGAGTCGACCGGTGCAGGACGGGTAGGCCGGGAGCACCGATCCACGAGCGAGGGGGAGCGCCATGTCGCAGCCCGAGGAAAGCCGGGAGAAGACCGCGGAGACCGATGACGTGCTGATGCGTCCGGGCAACGACCCGCGCCGCAGGACCGCTGCGGAGCCGCCCCCGCGCGAACGGGGCGAGGTGCGGGTCGAGCGGGACGGCGAGCTGACGCACCTGGAACCGGGGAGTGAGACCGGGACGCACGGCTAGGAGCGCTTCGGCAGGTCGGCGGCGAACCCGGCCACCCGGGCGGCGAGCGGCCCGCTGGCGCGTACCCAGGTGAAGTGGTCCAGCGGGGCGCCGGCCTCGGTCGCGGTGTACCGCTCCCGGGTGACGGGAGCGGCGGTGAGCTTGCCGCAGAGGTGGTCCAGCGTCCGGTGCGGGGTGTACTGGTCGTCGTCGACGCTGACCGCGAGCACCGGGGTGCGTACCGCCGCGACCGCCGCCTCGGTGTCGACGCCGTCGAGGTCCGGGAAGCGCCCGGTCCGCGCGCTGTACGCCCAGTCCCGGATCACCCCGCGCGCCTGCCGCCCGCCGAACCCCCAGCCCGGCCATACGCCGAGCAGGCTCGCGGTGGCCGCGATCCCCTGGGTGTACGGCAGCACGCCGTACCGCCGGGAACCGGGGTAGGTGCGCCAGTAGGGCAGGCCGACGGCGATCAGGGCGAGGCCGTCGACCGGGTCGCCGCCGTGCAGGGCGAGGTGCAGCAGCGCGGCCTGCCCGCCGAGGGAGTGCCCGAGCAGCAGCCGGCTGCGCCCGTCCAGGCGCGGCTTGAGCGTCTCCAGCACCGCGCCCACGTCGCCGGCCAGCTCCGCGTACCCGTACCGGGAGGCCCGGCTCGGTGCGGGAGTGCTGGCGCCGGTGCCGCGCAGGTCGGCGACGGTGACGGCCAGCCCGGCCGCCCGCAGCGCACCGGCGAACGGCCGGTAGTACCGGGCCCGGACCCCCATCGCCGGCCAGACCACCACCGCCGGCGCGCCCGGCGGACCGTCCGGTTCGGGGTACGTCTGCAGGCCGATCCGGCCGCCGTCGACGTCGGTGAACTCCTGCGTGTACTCCTGGGCCTCGGGCACCACCCCAGGCTACGGCCGAAAGCTACCGACGGGTAGCCGCCGGTGCGCGCCGAGGCGGGACTGATCCGATCGTCACGCCAGCGCCGTGGCGGGTCGGGTGACCCGCCGTGAACGGCGTCGGGAAGGTCGGCTCCGACTCCTTTGTTGTGCAGGTGGACCCGCCCGTGGCCGCCTGACGCCGCGAACCGGTCACGGCGCGGCTGGCGTGCCGGATCCGGACACACGACACGACGATGCCGGGGCCCGCCCATCGACATGGGCGCCCGCCTCGCTGCGGGGTGCCGCCGTCCTGTCGCAGCTGCCGGTTAGGCTCGCTGCGGCGCGCCGGCCGGCCGATGGCGTCGGACGCGGCACCACACCGCCGAGACCTGGGAGTACGACCAGTTGACCGCACAGCCTGAGACCCTGTACGGGGCCGACGACCTGACGCATCTGGAGGGCCTGGACGCCGTCCGGAAGCGCCCCGGCATGTACATCGGCTCGACCGACAGCCGTGGCGTCGGTCACCTCGTCAACGAGATCCTCGACAACTCCACCGACGAGGGTGTCGCGGGTCACGCCACCCGCGTCGAGGTGATCCTGCACGCCGACGGTTCGGTGCAGGTCGACGACGACGGCCGGGGCATCCCCACCGACGTGCACGCCAAGTCCGGCATCTCCGGCGTCGAGCTGGTGCTGACCCGGCTGCACGCCGGCGGAAAGTTCGGCGGCTCGGGCTACAAGACCTCCGGCGGCCTGCACGGCGTCGGCGCCTCCGCGGTCAACGCGCTCTCCCGCCGGTTCGACGTGACGGTCCGCCGGGCCGGCAAGATCCACGCGATGTCGTTCCGGCACGGCGTACCGGGGATCTTTGACGGTCCAGGCCCGGACGCGCCGTTCACCGCCGGTCCCGGCCTGCAGATCGTCGGCGCGATGAAGCGCCGTCAGCCCTCCGGCACCTCGATCCGCTACTGGCACGACGCCCGCTACTTCGAGACCGGCGCGGCGCTCGACATCGAGGCCGTCCGGCTCAAGCTGCGCAACACCGCGTTCCTGGTGCCGGGCGTCAACTACCTGCTCCGGGACGAGACCGGTGCGGAGGCCACCGAGGAGACCTTCCACTACCCCAACGGCCTGACCGACATGGTGGAGTTCCTCGCGCCGGCCGGTGACCGGCCGGTCTCCGGCATCCTGCTGGTCAACGGCGAGGGCACCTACCGGGAGAACGCGGCCGACGCCAACGGCGTGATGCAGTCCAACGTCCAGCGGCGGGCCGAGGTCGAGGTGGCGTTCCGCTGGGGCACCGGCTACGAGCGCACCGTGGAGTGCTTCACCAACACCATCCGCAACGCGCACGGCGGCACCCATCGCAAGGGCTTCGAGCGCGCCCTGGCCCGGACCCTCGCCGACGCGGTCCGCAACGCCCGCGGCCTGCTCAAGGCCAAGGAGGACGCGCCCACCCTGGACGACGTCCTGGAGGGGATGACCGCGGTGGTGCACGTGCGGATCCCCGAGCCGCAGTTCACCTCGCAGACCAAGGACGAGCTCTCCACCGCCGGCATCACCAAGGTGCTCCAGACGCAGGTCGAGCAGCACGTCAAGGCGTGGCTGGAGGACCGGCGCACCAAGGCCGAGGCCCGCACGGTGCTGCAGAAGATCGTCGACGCGGCCCGGGTGCGACTGACCCAGAAGCAGCAGAAGGACGCGGCCCGGCGCAAGACCGCCCTGGAGGGCGCGTCGATGCCGGCCAAGCTGGTGGACTGCCGCTCCACCGGGGTCGACCGCAGCGAGCTGTTCATTGTCGAGGGGGACAGCGCGCTCGGGTGCTTCACCGGCGACACGATGGTCGCGCTGGCGTCCGGTCAGAGTCGGTCCTTCGCTGACCTGGCTGCTGATTGGCAGCAAGGCATCAGCCACTTTGGTTACACGACCAACAAGGCTGGCCGGGTGATCATTGCTCCGCTGGTGGAGCCTCGGCTCACCAGGCGTGACACGCGGTTGTTGCAGGTCAAGCTCGACAACGGTGAGTCGGTGCGCTGCACTCCCAACCATCTGTTCCGGCTGCGCGACGGCTCCTACCGGCGGGCTGACGCGCTCGTGCCCGGCGACTCGCTGATGCCCCTCTATCGCCGCCTGTCCAGCAAGGCGGAGGGGCACAAACTGCAGGGGTACGAGCGGGTCTGGATGAACGACCGGGAGGAGTGGGTCTACACCCACTATTTGGCGGACGCGTGGAATCTGCGCAACGGTAGGGACAGGGCCACCAACGGCAACGTCCGTCATCACGTCGACATCAACAAGCGGAACAACGACCCTCGTAATCTGCGGCGGATGACCTGGGCGGATCACTCTGCCCTGCATGCCGCGATGATGGGCGAGCACGTCCAGGCCGGCTCCCGGGAGTGGTTCGACAATGGGGGCCGAGAGTTCCGATCAGCGGTGCTCACGGCTCAGTGGGGAGATCCTGCCTTCCGTGAGGCGTGCCTCGCCCGTCTGTTCGCGCTCAATGAATCACCTGGGTTCCGTGCCAAGATCGAGAAGGGTTTTCAGGACTGGTACAACGCACTCAGCGCCGACGAGCAGCGCGGTCTCCGCTTCGATCGGCTTCTGGGCCTGTACGACGGAGACTGCGGGCGGCTGCGTGAGGCGGCGTCAGTTGTCAACCACCGCGTGGTGTCGGTTGAGGCTTTGGACGAGACTGCGGACGTCTACGACCTGACGGTCGACGGGTACCACAACTTCGCGTTGGAAGCTGGTGTGTTCGTCCACAACAGCGCCCGCGTAGCGCGGACCGCCGAATACCAGGCGTTGCTGCCGATCCGGGGCAAGATCCTCAACGTGCAGAAGGCGAACCTCCAGCAGGTGCTGGACAACGCCGAGTGCGCGGCGATCGTGCAGGTGCTCGGCGCCGGCTCCGGCCGCACCTTCGACCTCTCCGCCCTGCGCTACGGCCGCGTACTGATCATGGCGGACGCGGACGTCGACGGCGCGCACATCCGGACCCTGCTGATCACGCTCTTCGCCCGGTACATGCGCCCGCTGATCGAGGCCGGCCGGCTCTTCGCCGCTATGCCCCCGTTGCACAAGATCACCACCAAGGGGCGCAACCCGCAGACCGTCTACACCTACACCCAGGCCGAGATGCAGGCGACGGTCCGCAAGCTGGAGAGGGCCGGCAAGCAGATCGTCACCCCGATCCCACGCTTCAAGGGACTGGGCGAGATGGATGCCGACGAGTTGTGGGAGACCACGATGAACCCGGCCACCCGGGCGGTCCGCCGGATCACTCTCGACGACGTCGACGCCGCCGAGCAGATCCTCGAACTGCTGATGGGGGAGAAGGTCGAGCCCCGCCGCAACTGGCTGATCGACTCCTCCGACCGGGTCGACCGGGAAGCGATCGACGCATGAGCACCGGGTTCGTTCGAGGGGACAACTGAGCGATGGCACGCCGTAAGGAAACCCGCGCCAAGGCGGACCTGTCCGCCTTCGACCAGGCCGGCGCGCGGGTCTTCGACAACCCGCTGGTCACCGAGGTCTCCGACTCCTACCTGGAGTACGCCTTCTCGGTCATCCACTCCCGCGCCCTGCCGGACGCCCGGGACGGCCTCAAGCCGGTGCACCGGCGCATCCTCTACGCCATGAACGAGGCGGGGTTCCGCCCCGACCGGTCGCACGTGAAGTCCGCCCGGGTGGTCGGCGACGTCATGGGCCGCTATCACCCGCACGGTGACACCGCGATCTACGACGCCATGGTCCGGATGGCCCAGGACTTCTCGCTCAACGTGCCACTCATCGACGGGCATGGAAACTTTGGGTCCCCAGACGATGGACCGGCTGCCGCGAGATATACAGAGGCGCGGATGTCCCGCGAGGCGATGCTGCTCGTCGGCGAGCTGGGCGAGGATACCGTCGACGTCGAGCCGAACTACGACGGTTCGCTGACCCAGCCCACCGTGCTGCCGGCCGCCTTCCCCAACCTGCTGGTCAACGGCGCGGCCGGCATCGCGGTCGGGATGGCGACCAACATGATCCCGCACAACCTGGGCGAGGTCGTCTCCGCCGCCCGCTGGTTGATCAACCACCCGGACGCCGACCTCGACAAGCTGATGCAGTTCGTGCCCGGCCCGGACCTGCCCACCGGCGGTCTCCTGCTCGGCCTGGACGAGGTGCGCCGGGCGTACGAGACCGGGCGTGGCGTGGTCCGGATGCGCGGCAAGGTGGAGGTCGGCCCGCTGGAGGGCAGCCGGGGCCGGCAGGCGATCACCGTCGTCGAGCTGCCGTACGGTGTCGGCGCCGAGAAGGTCATCGCGGCGATCACCAACGAGGTCACCAAGACCAAGCGGCTGACCGGCATCGCCGACGTCAAGGACCTCACCGACCGGGAGAGCGGCACCCGGCTGGTCATCGAGTGCAAGGTCGGGGTCAACCCGCAGGCGCTGCTGGCCGACCTCTACCGGCTCACCCCGCTGGAGCAGTCCTTCGGCGTCAACAACCTCGTGCTGGTCGACGGGCAGCCGCGGACCCTCGGGTTGAAGGCGCTGCTGGAGGTCTTCCTGGCCCACCGGTACGAGGTGATCACCCGGCGTAGCGCGTACCGCCGTCGCAAGCGGGAGGAGCGGTTGCACCTGGTCGACGGTCTGCTGATCGCCCTGCTCGACATCGACAAGGTGGTCAAGCTGATCCGGGGCAGCGACGACGCGCAGGCGGCGAAGGACGGCCTGATGCGCCAGTTCGGCCTCTCCGACATCCAGTCGACGTACATCCTGGACACCCCGCTGCGCCGGCTGACGAAGTACGACCGGATCGAGTTGGAGGCCGAGCAGGAGAAGCTGCGCGCCGAGATCGCCGAGCTCTCCACCATCCTCGACGACGAGAAGGTGCTGAAGAAGCTGGTCTCCGACGAGCTGGCCGCGGTGGTGAAGCAGTTCGCCACCCCGCGCCGCACCACGCTGGTCGACGGCGACCTCAAGGAGGTGCTGGCGGCGTCCGTGCCGGCCGGGCCACTGGAGGTCGCCGACGACCCCTGCCAGGTGATCCTCTCCGCGACCGGGTTGGTCGCCCGGACCGCGGCCCAGTCGGAGGAGGCCTCCGAGGGGCGTCGGCGCAACGGCCGGGTCAAGCACGACGCGGTACGCGCCACCGTGCACTCCACCGCCCGCGGCCGGGTGCTCCTGGTGACCAGCGCCGGGCGGGCCTTCAAGATCGACGTGCTGCCGCTGCCGGTGCTGCCCGAGCAGGCCGGCACGGTGTCGCTGCGGGGCGGGATGTCCGCCGCGGAGCTGGCGCCGATGGAGCCGGGCGAGACGGTGGTCGGGCTGGCGCCGCTGGGCGGGTCGGCGGAGGGCTCGCCGGGCCTGGCGCTGGGGACCCGTCAGGGCGTGGTCAAGGTCTGCGCGCCGGAGTGGCCGGTCCGCTCCGACGAGTTCGAGGTGATCGGCCTGCGCGAGGGGCGACGAGGTGGTCGGGGGCGACCTGGCTCACCGACGGCACCGAGACGCTGACCTTCATCTCGTCCGAGGCGTCGCTGCTGCGGTTCGCCGCAACGGCGGTGCGCCCGCAGGGCCTCAAGGGCGGCGGCATGGCCGGCATCAACCTGCCCGCCGGGGCCCGGGTGGCCTTCTTCGGCGCGGTCCGCACCGACGACCCGGGGCACGGGGAGCCGATGGTGGTCACCTCGACCGGCGGCACGGTCAAGGTGACGCCGTTCGGGGCGTACCCGCCGAAGGGGCGGGCGACCGCCGGGGTGCGCGCGCAGCGGTTCCTCAAGGGCGAGACGGACGTGCAGGTGGCCTGGGTCGGGCCGCGGCCGGTCGGCGCGACCGCCACCGGCGACGCGGTGGAGCTGCCGGCGACCGACCCGCGTCGGGACGGTTCCGGCTTCGCCGTGCTTCTCGGCCCGGCGGTGGTCGGCCACCTCATCGAACGCGACTGACCCACCCTGCCCCCAACGGGGTCATCATGAGGTTGACGGCGCTGACAGGGTTGTCCGGCACCGCCAACCTCATGATCAATCCACGGTCCAGGGTGGGGCGAGCCGTCAGAGTTCGGGTTCGGGGCCCCGTCGGGAGTCGGGGGTGGTGCCGCGGAGGCGGGCGACCAGGCGCATGCCGTGGTAGACGACCAGGGCGGCGGCGGTGCCGAGGGCGATGCCGTTGAAGGAGAGGTCGCCGGCGGTCACGGTGTAGTTCGCGGCACCGACGATCACCGCGACGGCGGCGGTCATCAGGTTCACCGGGTCGTGGAAGTCGACCCGGTTCTCGATCCAGATCCGGGCACCCAGGACGGCGATCAGGCCGTACAGCGCGGTGGTGGCGCCGCCCAGCACGCCGGCCGGCACGGTCAGGATCAGCGCGCCGAACTTCGGGCTGAGCCCGAGCAGCACCGCCGTCAGCCCGGCCACCCAGTACGCGGCGGTGGAATAGACCCGGGTGGCCGCCATGACACCGATGTTCTCGGCGTAGGTGGTGGTGCCCGAGCCACCCCCGGAGCCGGCCAGCACGGTGGCCAGCCCGTCACCCATGAACGCCCGGCCCATGTCCCGGTCGAGGTTGCGGCCGGTCATCGCGGCGACCGCCTTGACATGCCCGGCGTTCTCGGCGATCAGCACCAGGATCACCGGGATGACCAGGATGACCGCGCGGAGGCCGAAGCTGGGCGTGTGGAACTGGGGCAGCCCCACCCAGGCCGCCTCGCGCAGCCCGGTCACCGCCTTCGGGTCCAGGTCGCCGAGGAGCGCGGCGAGCAGCCAGCCGACCACCACGCCGACCAGGATGGAGAGCCGGGCCAGGAAGCCACGGAACGCCACCGTGGTGAGCAGGATCGCGGCCAGGGTGACCACCGCGATCAGCGGCTGTGCCTTCACGCCGGTGCCGCTGCCGCCACCGTCCCACGCCACCGGCGCCAGGTTGAGGCCGATCAGCGCGACGATCGCGCCGGTGACCACCGGGGGCATCAGCGCGTCGATCCACCGGGCCCCGGCCAGCTGCACGACCAGACCCACCAGGGCCAGCGCCGCGCCGCACCACGATGCCGCCGAGCGCCGGGCCGATGTCCCCGCCCGACTTCGCGGCCAGCACCGGCGCGATGAAGGCGAACGACGAGCCCAGGTAGGACGGCAGCCGGTTGCCGGTGATCAGCAGGAAGAGCAGGGTGCCCAGCCCGGAGAAGAACAGCGTGGTGGCCGGCGGGAACCCGGTGATCAACGGCACGGTGAAGGTGGCGCCGAACATCGCGACGACGTGCTGGACGCCCACCCCGACCGTACGCGGCCAGGAGAGCCGTTCGTCGGGGCGGACCACGTCGCCCGGGAGGATCGACCGGCCGTCCCCGTGCGGGGTCCACGGGGACCAGCGGGATCGTGCTGCGGTGGGGGTGTCGGCCATGAAGCGCCCTTCGCGTCGTCAGGTGACGGGGGCGTGATCGACCCTGAGAGTTGTTTCTAGCACGCCCCCGCAGGGGTGCTTCGGGGTGGCCGGCCGGTCTAGACTGAGCCGCTCGTCCCCGTCGATGGCCCGGGTGCGCCGCGAAGCGCCCTCCACATGATCGATCCTTCCGCCGGCGGAGTCGCCGGGGCAGCGTGAGCCCCGCCGTCCGGGTGCGCCCACCCCGTGAGCTGCGCGCCGCCCGTCGTACCCGGCCGCACCGCTGCTGGGGGCACCTGATCGCCGCTCCGCTCTGGCCGATGCACGGCGCCAACCTCGGTACGCTGCTCCGCACCTGCGACGCCGTCGCGCCTGCCTGCGGTGCCGCCGTTCGGGTGGGTCGACGCCGCCGTGGCCCGCGGCAACACGCTGCGCCGGCCGAGCTGCGTGCACAGGGTCGGCAGTCCGCTGCGCTGGCTGGCCGCCGAGCGGGCCGCCGGCGCCCACGTCCTCGGTGTGGAGTTGGCCGACGAGGCGATCCGACTTGGTGACCTGCCAGCCGCCCGGCGCCGCACGGTGGTGGTGCTCGGGCACGAGCAGAGCGGCATCCCGCCCGAGGCCCTCGACGCGCTCGACTCGGTGGTGGAGATTCCGATGGTCGGCCACGGGCTCAGCCTCAACGTCGCGGTGGCCGGCTCTCTGATCCTCTACAAACTGGCCGGCCTCCTCTGACCCGTGGGACGCCGACCGACACCCGGGATCTTGCGCTCGTGGCCCTCGAGCTGTCCCTTGCGGGCGGTATGCCGGGGCGGCAACTGCAAGATCGGCGGGGGAGCGGGGGTGGGTCAGGCGACGCCGGTGGGGCGGAACTGGACGCTGACCCGCGGGCCGACCGGGCGGCTGGTCTTGGGGATGGCGTGTTCCCAGGTGCGCTGGCAGGAGCCGCCCATCACCACCAGGTCGCCGTGCCCGAGGGGGAACCGCAGGCTCGCGCCGCCGCCGCGCGGGCGCAGCAGCAGCGGGCGGGGCGAGCCGAACGACACGATGGCGACCATGGTGTCGGTGTGCGCCGACCGGCCCTGGGTGTCGCCGTGCCAGGCGACGCTGTCCCGGCCGGAGCGGTAGAGGCACATGCCGGCGGTGACGAAGGGCTCGCCCAGCTCGGCAGCGTAGTGGCGGGTCAGCGCCGCGCGGGCCGCGGTGAGCACCGGGTGGGGCAGCGGTCGGTGCTCGGAATACCAGTAGAGCAGCCGGGGGACGTCGACCTCGGCGTCGTACATCGTGCGGCGCTCGGCCCGCCATGGCACGTCCCGCAGCAGCGTTTCGAGCACCGGGTCGGAGCCGTGGACCCAGCCCGGCAGGTGGTCGACCCAGGCGCCGCGGCTGAGTTGGTGCCGGCGCAGGCCGCCCGCGAGCGGCTCCAGGCACGTCCCGCAGCAGCGTTTCGAGCACCGGGTCGGAGCCGTGGACCCAGCCCGGCAGGTGGTCGACCCAGGCGCCGCGGCTGAGTTGGTGCCGGCGC
>JAEVHO010000151.1 GCA_016802835.1 Micromonospora sp. ATA32
TCGCGATGGCTGGACCCGGTCGCCGTGGTGTCGGCGCTGACCTGAGCAGCCTGGCAACGTCCGGGAAGTAGTGGCCTCCGGACGTCATCAGCTAGGCCGCTGACCTGCGGAAATGTCAGATCCTGAAAACGGGAAACATCGACAGAAATATATTCACGAGACATTCTGGCGCCAGTGACCCATCCCCTCACGGGAGGCACCAAGATGAAACCCGACCGGTTCGGCGGACCGGCACTGTCCCTGTTCCGCATGGTTGTCGGCCTGCTCTTCCTCTGTCATGGCCTGGCCTCGGTGTTCGGCGTCCTCGGCGGCAACCGCGGCAGCGGCGCGGCGTTACCGGTCGGCCAGTGGCCCGGCTGGTGGGCGGCGGTGATCCAGGTGGTCGGCGGTGGGCTGGTGCTCGTCGGGCTCTTCACCCGGGTCGCCGCGCTCCTCGCGTCCGGCTCGATGGCGTACGCGTACTTCGTGGTGCACCAGCCCGAGCACCTGCTGCCGTTGCGCAACGGCGGTGAGCTGCCCGCCCTGTTCTGCTGGTCCTTTTTCCTCGTCGCGGTGCTCGGCGCCGGCCCCTGGGCGCTCGACGCGCTGGTCCGGCGACGTCGGACCGCCGCCGTGGTGACCGGGGCGGACGACCGCGCCTCGATCGCCGCCTGACCGCTTCCCGGTCGTCCACGCCCGGTCGGATCGGGTGATCGGCGTGTCCCGCCGGTCAGGCCTGGACGACCGAGCGGGGTGTCGTGCGGATCCTGGGGGAGTCGCTCACACCGTGGGAACGCTGGTGGAGGCTCCCTCCGGAGGCGCATAGACTCGGGGGCACAACTGAATACCTCATCCAGAGGGGCTGAGGGATACGGCCCGACGACGCCCCGGCAACCACCCCGTGCGCTCACCGCAGAGCGTCCGACGGGGCAGGTGCCAAATCCGTCCCCGCCGCACCGTGCGATGCGGGGAAAGATGAGAGGACCCTCGACATGACGTCGACGCTCGCCGCCTCCGGCATCGACACCGCCGCCAGCCCCGCCCGCGCCCTGGTCTGCCGGGCCTGTCAGGCCCGCTACCCGCTCGCCGCCCAGCACGCCTGTTACGAGTGCTTCGGCCCGCTCGAGGTCGACTACGACACCGCCGAGCTGGCGAAGGTCACCCGGGAGCAGATCGAGGCCGGCCCGAAGAACCTCTGGCGCTACGCCGCCCTGCTTCCGGCCGGCCAGGACCCGGCGACCCGGGTGACCCTCGACCCGGGCCTGACCCCACTGGTCGCCGCCCCGCACCTCGCCGCCGAGCTGGGCATCACCGCGCCGCTCTGGGTCAAGGACGACAGTGCCAACCCCACCCACTCGTTCAAGGACCGGGTGGTCTCGGTGGCGCTGACCGCCGCCCGCGCGCTCGGCTTCACCCGCTTCGCCTGTGCGTCCACCGGCAACCTGGCCAACTCGGTCGCCGCGCACGCCGCCCGCGTCGGGGTGCCCTCGGTGGTCTTCATCCCCAGCGACCTGGAGCAGGGCAAGGTGATCACCACCGCCGTCTACGGTGGTGAGCTGGTCGCCATCGACGGCTCGTACGACGATGTGAACCGGCTCTGCGGGGAGCTGGTGGAGACCGACGAGTTCGAGGACACCGCGTTCGTCAACGTGAACGTGCGCCCGTACTACGCGGAGGGCTCCAAGACGCTCGGCTACGAGGTCGCCGAGCAGCTCGGCTGGCGGATCCCGGCCCAGGTGGTCATCCCGATGGCCAGCGGCGAGCTGCTCACCAAGATCGACAAGGCGTTCAGCGAGCTGGTCGAGATCGGGCTGGTCGAGGCGCCGGCCGACGGCTGGAAGGTCTTCGGCGCCCAGTCGGCCGGCTGCAACCCGATCGCCACCGCGCTGCACGCCGACAGCGACACGATCACCCCGGTCAAGCCGACCGGCATCGCCAAGTCGCTCAACATCGGCGACCCGGCCGCCGGGCTCTACGCGCTGGAGGCGGTGCGCCGGACCGGCGGGTGGATGGAATACGTGGACGACGACGAGATCCGCGCGGGCATCCGGCTGCTGGCGCGTACGACCGGGGTCTTCGCCGAGACGGCCGGCGGGGTGACCGTGGCGGTGCTGCGCAAGCTGGTCGAGTCGGGTCGGCTCGACCCGGCGGCGGAGACCGTCGTCTTCAACACCGGCGAGGGCCTGAAGACCATCGACGCGGTCGCCGGCCAGGTCGGCCCGACGCACCGGATCAAGCCCTCGCTGCGCGCCGCCCGGGACGCCGGCCTGCTTGGCTGAGGTCGTGGGTCCTCGGGTACCGGGCGGCTCACCCGAACGGGGGATCCGGTCGATCCGCCGGGTAACCGGTGAATAGCCGTGGGTGAGAAGAACCCCCCGCTAAGGACTTGACGGCAGGAACCGGACGGCGCAAGATGCTTCGTGCGGGAGGGTGTTTCGCCGGAGACTTTTGAAGTTCTACGACCCAACGCCGGAGGCGTTGTGCGATCGTCCCTCCCGACCAACGTTCAGTCGGGCCAGCGATAATTCGCTGGCCCGACTGCTTGCCGATGGCGCACGCTCGGTGGCATGGCAATCGCGATCACGCCGTTCGACGCCGCCGACCAGGCCGCGATCGACGAGGCGCACCGGATCGGGGTGGCGGTCCACACCGCCGACGTGCCCGATTTTCCGCCGCTGTGCCGGCAGCGCTTCAAGGCCTCGGTCCGGCACCCGATGCCCGGCAACGCTTCGCTGTGGGCGCTGGCCCGGCTCGACGGCGTGCCGGTCGGCTACCTGGGGCTGGACCTGCCGCACCTGGACAACGCCGACAACGCCACCGCCGACCTGATGGTGCATCCGGCGTACCGGCGGCGGGGTGTCGGCCGGGCGCTGCACGAGCACTGCCTGCGGCTGCTCCGCGAGCAGGGCCGCAAGCGGGTGGTCGGGATGGCCGTGTCGGCGCTGCCCGGCGCCCCGCCCGCCCGGAGGTCGGCGCGGCGTTCGCCGCCGCCATGGGGGCGCGGCCGGTGCTGGCCGAGGTGCGCCGCCGGCTCGACGTCACCCGGCTCGACCAGGGCGTGCTCGACGGCCTGCTGGCCGGCGTGCGGGCGCAGGCCGCCGGGTACCGCACGGTCCGCTGGCAGCAGGGCACCCCCGAGGAGTACGTCGCCGACATCGCCTACCTCGACGGGCGGCTGATGATGGACGCGCCCCTGGGCGACCTGGAGTGGGAACCCGAGAAGATCGACGCGGAGCGGGTACGCGGCACCGAGCGGGCCCTCGACGCCCGGGGCCGGCGCCGCTACCACCACGCCGTCGTGCACCAGGCCTCCGGCCGGCTGGTCGCGTGGACCCTGATCGACCTCGGCCCGAGCGCGCCGTGGCACGCCTTCCAGCAGATCACCATCGTCGACCCGGCGCACCGCGGGCACCGGCTCGGGCTGCTGACCAAGATCGAGAACCTCCGGTACGCGCTGGCACACGAGCCGGAGCTGCGCGCGATCGACACCTGGAACGCCGCGGCCAACGAACACATGATCGCCATCAACGAGCAGCTCGGCTTCCGCCCGGTCGACGGCTGGACCGACTGGCAGCTCACCCTCTGACAGTGCCGGGCCTGGGCAGCTGTCGGGGATGCGGCCCTACTGCTCCGGCGCGGCGCTGGGGCATGATGGCTCGCATGACGGAGACCCCGCATCCCCTGTACGACAGGCACGCCGACACCCTCACCCGTGCGCTGACCGCGATCACGGAGCGGGGGTACTGGTCCGCCTACCCCGAGTCGCCCAGCCCTCGGGTGTACGGCGAGACCGCCGCCGCCGACGGTCAGGCCGCCTTCGAGGCGTACCTGAACGGCGACTTCCCCCTCGACCAGCCGGGTGCCGCCGACCGGGTGGCCACCGAGGCGAGCCCCTTCGGCCGGGACCTGGCGGTGCGCTACCCCGCACGCCGCGGCCGACCAGCTGGTGGGCGCGGCGACCGTCGCCCTGCCCGCCTGGCGGGACGCCGGCCCACAGGCCCGCGCCGGGGTCTGCCTGGAGATCCTCGACCGGCTGCACAAGCACATCTTCGAGCTGGCCAACGCGGTGCAGTTCACCAGCGGGCAGGCGTTCGTGATGGCGTTCCAGGCCGGTGGCGCGCACGCGCTCGACCGTGCGCTGGAGGCCGTCGCCTACGCGTACGCGGAGATGACCCGGCACCCGGGGACCGCGGGCTGGGAGAAGGCGGCCGGCAAGGGCGACCCGCTGCGGATGACCAAGACGTTCCACGTGGTGCCGCGCGGCGTGGCGCTGGTGATCGGGTGCAACACCTTCCCGACCTGGAACTCGTACCCGGGGCTGTTCGCCTCGCTGGTCACCGGCAATCCGGTGATCGTCAAGCCGCACCCGCGGGCGGTGCTGCCGCTGGCGATCACGGTGCGCTACGCCCGGGAGGTGCTGGCCGAGGCCGGCTTCGACCCCAACCTGGTGCTGCTGGCCGCCGAGGCGCCCGGCGAGCAGCTCGCCTCGACGCTGGCCCTGCACCCGGCCGTCAGGATCGTCGACTTCACCGGCTCCACCGAGTACGGCGACTGGCTGGAGGCGAACGCCCGGCAGGCGGCGGTCTACACCGAGAAGGCCGGCCTGAACACGGTGGTGATCGACTCCACCGACGACTTCGCCGGGATGTGCCGCAACCTCGGGTTCACGCTGACCCTCTACAGCGGCCAGATGTGCACCACCTCGCAGAACATCCTCATCCCCACCGGCGGGATCGAGACCGACCAGGGGCACAAGAGCTTCGACGAGGTGGCCGGCGGGATCGCCGCCGCCGTCGGCAAGCTCACCGCCGACCCGGCGCGCGGCGTCGAGCTGACCGGCGCCATCGTCAACGACGGCGTGCTGGAGCGGCTGGACGAGGTGACCAAGGTCGGCTCCGCCGTGCTGGAGTCGCGTACGGTCGAGCACCCGGCCCACCCGGACGCGGTGGTCCGTACGCCGACCATCGTGAAGCTGGCGGCGGACGACACCGCGACCTACGGCCGGGAGTGGTTCGGGCCGATCTCGTTCGCCATCGCGACCGACTCGACCGCGCACAGCCTGGAGATTCTGCGCTCCACCGTCGGCGAGAAGGGCGCGCTGACCGCGGCCGTCTACTCGACCGACGAGGCGGTGCTGGACGCGACCGAGGCGGCGGCGGTCGAGGTCGGGGTGCACCTGTCCTGCAACCTGACCGGCGGGGTCTTCGTCAACCAGTCGGCGGCCTTCTCCGACTTCCACGGCAGCGGCGCCAACCCGGCCGCCAACTCGGCGCTGACCGACGGTGCCTACGTGGCGAACCGGTTCCGCATCGTGCAGAGCCGCCGCCACGCCTGACCGCGGCCCCGGTGATCCCGCCCCGGCCGGCGCCGCCGGCCGGGGGCGGGGCCCGCACGTGGTGCCTCCGCGGCCGGGCGGGGCTCGGCCGGTGTGGGCAGCTGGCCCGGTCAGGCCGGACGGCGCATCTGCAGCTCGCTCATCGCCGGGATCTTCGGATGCGGCACCCGTACCCCGGTGTCGACGAAGCCGAGCCGCTGGTAGGCGCGGTACGCCCGGTCGTTGCCCACCACCACCTCCAGCATCAGCTCCGGCCGGCCACAGCCGCGCGACCAGGCGGCCACGGCGTCGATCAGGTCGGCCAGCACGCCGCCGCCGCGCCAGGTCGGCTGACGTAAACCGCGTAGACCACCGTCAGCCCGGGCTCGTCCGGGGCGAGGGTGCCGCCGGCGTGCCCGACGACCGCGTACCCGGGTCGGCGACGAACTGCGCGGTCCGGTCGCCGGCCGACACCGCCGCGATCCGGGCCGCGTAGTCGTCGTGCGGGCGGGCGGCGGCGTCCGCGACGGTCTCCAGGAAGGCCAGCGGCGCGTCGGCGAGCATCTCCAGGCGCAGCGCCCGCATCCGGGCGGCGTCCTGGGGGCGGACCCGGCGCACGGCGGCCGTCCGGGTGTCGGGTGTGGCCGCGGCGCTGGTCATGTCCGCATGCATACCGCAGCGACGGCGGACGATGTCGTCCGGCCCGCTGGCTGCCGAAATGTGCCCGATTTGTGGTCGTGCGTGGTCGTCACGCCTCGTGTAACGTGCGATTTCGGTCACCAATTCAGCGACGTCGTTGATCACCGGAAGGGGTGATCCGGGCGTCGGCCTCAACCGGTGCCCGGGGTCGTGGAACGCCGCGCAGACGTGAGGAAGTGCACCGTGGCACAGGGCACCGTGAAGTGGTTCAACTCCGAAAAGGGCTACGGCTTCATCGCCGTCGACGGCGGGCAGGACGTCTTCGTCCACTTCTCCGCGATCGAGATGGACGGCTACAAGGCGCTGGACGACGGCCAGCGGGTGGAGTTCGAGGTCGCCCAGGGCCAGAAGGGTCCGCAGGCCGAGCACGTACGCATCGTCGCCTGAGTCGGGCCACCGCCGGCAACTGGCCGGGCGGGGCAGCGGTGCCGAACCGCACCAGGGAAGATCATGAGCCGTTCCAGCCACCGTTGCTGAGGAGGGTTCATGTCCGATCAGCCCGCCGCGGGTTCACCCGGGCCCGATCCGAGGGACCCGACCGCGCCCAACCGCCCGACCGCCGACGGGCCGACCGTCTCCGGCCCGCCGACCGGCGACCCGACGGGTTACGCCGGGCCGACGAGCGCTGGTCCGGCCGGCGCCGGTCCCGGTGATCCGGCGGGGGGCGGCTACCCCTGGGATCCGGCCGCCCCGCAGCCGCAGGTCTGGGCCTTCCCGCCGACCGGTGGCTTCCCGCCCGGCGCGGCACCCGGCGCCGGGCCGTACGGCGGCTATCCGCCCGGCTACCCGCCCTACGGCGGTCAGCAGCCTGGCTACCCGCCCTACGGCGGTCAGCCACCGGGCTACCCGCCCTATGGCGGCTACCCGCCCGGCTGGGACCAGGGCGATGCCCTGGTCAACCCGCCGAACGCGGGGCTGGGCGGTTGGTTCGCCCGGTGCACGGGGGCGGTACGCCGGAGCTGGCGGCTGCTGGTGCCGATCATGCTGCTCACCCAGGCGGTGCCGGCCGCGGCGATCTCGCTGCTCTCCCTCGCCCTCGACCCGTCGGCGAAGCTGCAGGCGAGCGCGGCCAGCGGGGCGACCACGCTGCCCGACGGTTACCTCGCCGGCCTGGGCGCGTACGCCGTCGTGGTTTTCACCGGCGGCCTGCTGCTCGGGCTGGTGCAGGCCCTCGGCTGGGCGGCCGGCAGTTGGGCGGTCACCCGGCAGGCGGCCGGCGAGCCGGCGGACCTCGCCGGCGCGCTCCGGTACGGCCTGCGTCGGTCCCTCGGTCTCTGGGGCTGGACCCTGCTGGTCGGTGTGCTCATCGGCGTCGGGATCTGCTTCTGCGTCCTGCCGGGCATCTACCTCGCCTTCGCCCTCAGCCTGGCCGGGCCGGTCTACCTCTTCGAGCGGGACAATCCGATCGGTCGTTCCTTCCGCTTCTTCCATGACCGCCTCGGCATGGTGCTGGGCCGGGTCGCGCTGGTGGCGGCGGTGGTCGTGGTCGGCAGTCTGGTCGCCGGGGTGCTGGAGTCGGTGGGCATGGCGCCGTTCGGCGTCGACCCGCTGGCCTCGCCGGGCTCGGCCGTCGCCGCCCTCGTGGTGATCATGGTCGCCGCCGCGCTGTCGGTCCCGGTCTACCTCGCCCAGCTGGTCGGCCTGCTGGCGACGTACGCCGAGCAGCGGGCCCACGAAGGGCCGGTGAACGCCGCCCGACTCGCCGCGGAACTCGGCTGACCGGCGGCAGTGTGCTTGCACTCGGCAGGGGAGAGTGCTAAACAAGTCATTGGCACTCGCATACGCTGAGTGCCAACGGTCGGGACGGTGGGGCCACGGTCACGCTGGCGTTGGAGACGCCGGGGTGGCACATGGCCGGTCGTCGCGGGCTATCCGGCCCGACCGAAGGACGTCGTCGTCGCCAGGTGGCGACGTCCCAACGTGCGTACACCAGGCGGCCCATCCGGGACACACACTCGGGTGGCCCGTGAGTGTCCAGGAGGACAACGCCGTATGGCCAAGATGATCGCGTTCGACGAAGAGGCGCGCCGCGGCCTCGAGCGGGGCATGAACCAGCTCGCTGACGCCGTGAAGGTGACGCTCGGCCCCAAGGGCCGCAACGTCGTGCTCGAGAAGAAGTGGGGCGCTCCCACCATCACCAACGATGGTGTGAGCATCGCCAAGGAGATCGAGCTCGAGGACCCGTACGAGAAGATCGGCGCCGAGCTGGTCAAGGAGGTCGCCAAGAAGACCGACGACGTGGCCGGTGACGGCACGACGACGGCGACTGTCCTGGCCCAGGCCCTGGTTCGTGAGGGCCTGCGCAACGTGGCCGCCGGTGCCAACCCGATGGCCCTGAAGCGGGGCATCGAGGCCGCGGTCGCGAGCGTCTCGGAGGAGCTGTCCAAGCTCGCCAAGGACGTCGAGACCAAGGAGCAGATCGCCTCCACCGCCTCCATCTCCGCTGGCGACAGCACCGTCGGCGAGATCATCGCCGAGGCGATGGACAAGGTCGGCAAGGAAGGCGTCATCACCGTCGAGGAGAGCAACACCTTCGGCCTGGAGCTTGAGCTCACCGAGGGTATGCGCTTCGACAAGGGCTACGTTTCGGCCTACTTCATGACCGACCCGGAGCGCATGGAGGCCGTCTTCGACGACCCCTACCTCCTGATCGTCAACAGCAAGATCTCGTCGGTCAAGGACCTGCTCCCGATCCTGGAGAAGGTCATGCAGTCGGGCAAGTCGCTGCTGATCATCGCCGAGGACATCGAGGGCGAGGCCCTGGCCACCCTGGTGGTCAACAAGGTCCGCGGCACCTTCAAGTCAGTCGCCGTCAAGGCGCCGGGCTTCGGTGACCGTCGCAAGGCCATGCTCGCCGACATCGCCATCCTCACCGGTGGCCAGGTCATCAGCGAGGAGGTCGGCCTCAAGCTGGACGCCGTCGGCCTCGACATGCTGGGCCGCGCCCGCAAGGTCGTGGTGACCAAGGACGAGACCACCATCGTCGACGGTGCCGGTGACGCCGAGCAGATCCAGGGCCGGGTCAACCAGATCCGGGCCGAGATCGACAAGAGCGACTCCGACTACGACCGCGAGAAGCTGCAGGAGCGCCTGGCCAAGCTGGCCGGCGGTGTTGCGGTGATCAAGGTCGGCGCGGCCACCGAGGTCGAGCTCAAGGAGCGCAAGCACCGCATCGAGGACGCCGTCCGCAACGCGAAGGCCGCCGTCGAGGAGGGCATCGTCCCGGGTGGTGGCGTCGCGCTGGTGCAGGCCGGCAAGACCGCCTTCGACAAGCTGGACCTGGTCGGCGACGAGGCGACCGGCGCGAACATCGTCAAGGTCGCGCTGGACGCCCCGCTGCGGCAGATCGCCGTCAACGCCGGCCTCGAGGGCGGCGTCGTGGTGGAGAAGGTCCGTAACCTCGAAGCGGGTCACGGCCTCAACGCCGCCAACGGCGAGTACGTCGACCTGCTGGCCGCGGGCATCATCGACCCGGCCAAGGTGACCCGATCGGCGCTGCAGAACGCCGCGTCGATCGCCGCGCTGTTCCTCACCACCGAGGCGGTCGTGGCGGACAAGCCGGAGAAGCACCCGGCCGCCCCGGCTGGCCCGGGTGGCGGGGACATGGACTTCTAAGTCCAGCTTCCCCACGTACGCCGGAAGGGGCGGGCCGCGTCAGCGGTCCGCCCCTTCCGTCTGTCCCGGCGGCGCTGTCGATCCGGTGGCGGCTGCTCAGGTGTCCATCACGTCGGCAGGGGCCGCTGGTTCCGTCTCTTCTGCGCCCGGCTGTAGGGCGGCCGGATCCGGATCGGCTCGTCCACCAGTTCCACCGCCTCCTCGACCGCCGGCTCATCGACGCCGGTCATCTCCGCCAGCTGCTCGGCGTCGCCGTAGTCCAGCCGGTCGAACGGCAGTTGGCCGGGAAGCTTGTCGACCGGTGTCCACGCGGCGGGCGGGACATCGTCGGCGCGTTCGTCGTCCATGGTCATGACCGCCTCCTCTACACGAACGGTAAGGGGGCGTCGATGGCCGATACTGGCGAATGACATTATTAGGGTCTATATCCCATTCGCCCTTTTCGTCATTCCGACGACCGTGCCGGCTCCGTTCGCGCATCGGTCCCCGACACCGTCCCCACCGTCTTCCGGTACAGGAAGAAGACCCGCTCGATCCGGGCGCCGGCGCTGCCCGAATAGAACGGCACCGGCCCGACCCAGCCGATCTGCGCCGCGTCGATCCCGGCCGCCCGCTGGTCGCGCAGGCACCGGCGGAGCAGTACACCGCCGATGCCCGACCCCTCCGCCGCCGGCGCGGTGCCCATCGGGCCGAACCAACTCGGCCGGCAGGAGCCGTACGCGGCGAAGCCCAGGATCGCGCCGTCGCGCTCGGCTAGGTGCGCCCCGGCCCCCCAATCGGCCGATCGAGCCGGTCAGCTCGTCGTCCCAGGAGCCGCCGAACGTGGCGTGGGCGAACGCGGTCAGCGCCGGCAGGTCGGCCGGCTCCGCCCGGCGTACCGTCACACCCCGCCCGGCCAGCCGCCGCTCGGCGGCCTCCGTCGACCGCAGCGCCGGGGAGGAGTCGTACGACAGGTCGGCCGTCATGTTCCACGCCGTCCGGTCCTGGCGGTAACCGAGCGCCGCGGCGGCGCAGACCCCGGGGGTGTAGCGCACGTCGATCCCGGGCCAGGCGTAGTACGGCGGGTTGCCGGCCAGCAGCACCTCGGTCGCGCCGAGCCCGGCCAGTCGCCGCTCCGCCTCGTCCACCAGCGCCCGCCCGACGCCCCGGCGGCGCTCCCCGGGAACCACCGCGACCAGATCCACGTGCCCGAGCCGTGGATCGCCGGCCGACATCGAGCCGACCAGCACGCCCACCAGGTCCGCGCCCCTGTACGCGCCGAGCCCCGAGCACCGGCCGGTCCGCCCCGGCCCGGGTGTACAGCGCGTCCAGGATGGCCGGCGCCTCGGCCGCGTCCTCGGGCAGGTCCAGCGCCCGCCGGCACAGTTCGACGACGGCGCAGTCGGTCGGGGTGAGGCTCGATGATCTCCACGTCCATGGTGGCCCGACCCTAGTTGACCGGCCCGCCCCGGCACACCGACCGCGGGGACGAGCCGGGCCACTAACCGGCGCGGGCGGCGCGGACGGCGCGTACGCGTCGACCAGGCCGGCGCCGGTGACGCGGCCGCGCCGCACGCGTCCGCCGGGTTCCGTGAGCGGTAGGTGGCCGTGACCGGTGTCGCGGTGTCGCGGAGGATCTGCCGGGTCCGGGTCAGGTCGCCGACCAGCGCCGGGTTCGCCGACCACATCAGCGCGACCACCCCGGCGACCTGCGGGGTCGCCATCGAGGTGCCGTCCAGGGTGGCGTACCCGCCGCCGGGGAACGCGGACAGCACGTCGGCGCCCGGCGCGACCAGGTCCGGCTTGGACACGCCCCCGGGCACCGGGCCCCGGCTGGAGAAGCTGGTCACCCGCTTTCCCGCGTCGACCGCCCCGACGGTCAGCACGTCCGGGTACGGCGCGGGCGGGTCGGCGATCGAGCCACAGTACGGTCCGGTGTTGCCCGCGGCCGCGACCACCAGGATCCCGGCCGCGTCCAGCGCCGCGGTGGCTGGCCGGAGCGCCCGGGCGTCGCAGCCCCTCGATCCGCGGGCAGCCCCCACGAGTTGGTGAGGATCTGCGGCGCGCGGGCGGGGCGTCCGTCCGCCCCGACGGTCAGCACGTCCGGGTACGGCGCGGGCGGGTCGGCGATCGAGCCACAGTACGGTCCGGTGTTGCCCGCGGCCGCGACCACCAGGATCC
>JAEVHO010000152.1 GCA_016802835.1 Micromonospora sp. ATA32
GTTGCCCTGCTTGGTGATGCGCCCACGGTGGACTTTCGTGTCCGACTCGCGGTGCCGGGGTGTCATGCCGGCCCAGGAGCACAGCTGCTGCGGACGGGTGAACCGGGTGACATCGCCGATCTCGGCGACGAACACCGCGCCCAGCACGGGACCCACGCCGGGCAGTGCCTGGATCGCTCGGAACCCCGCATGGTGCTTCAACTCGGCGCTGATCCGCTTGCCGACCAGGTCGATCTCGAAGGTGTACGCGTCGATCAGGCGGAGCAGGGACAGCACGCGGGCCTGGAACGGTGGATCGAGCCGCAGCTCGTCGAGCTGCCGCCGGCCGGCCTCGCCGAACATGTCCGACATCGTCAGGGTGACGCCCTGGCGGGCGAGCACGGCGTGGACCTGTGCCTTGAGCCCGGAACGCAGCGCGACGAGCTTGGCCCGATGCCGCACAGACTCCCGCAGTGCCCGCACCTGCGGCGGGGCGATCCACGCCTCGGGCAGGCGGCCCATACGCAGCAGGTCGGCCAGGTCGGCGGCGTCACGCTCGTCGTTCTTCACCCGCCGGTAGGCGAAGCCTTTCACCCCCAACGGGTGAGCCAGGTGCACCGTGGCGCCGGCGTCGGCGAGGACGTCCGCGGCCCAGTACCAGCCATAGGTGGCCTCCAGTACCACCTCCGGGGCTTCGCCCCACGAGCCAACCTGGGCGGCGAACTCGACCGGGTCGCTGGCGATACGCACCACCGGCCCGATCCGCTCGCCGTCCGGAGTCATCCGCACGATCACACTGCGCCGCCGGTGCAGATCTATCCCCACATACTGCCGGCCGTCATACTCGTCCACAGGGGCCTCCTTCGTCGTGGTACGTCGTGACAACCCCAGGGAAACCCCTGACCAGGGTGACTGTCACGAGGAGCGGAGGCCCCGCTCCTTCATCGCATCAAGTTAACGGCTGATCTTGGTTGTTGAGGTGGTCAATGGCTGGCCGGGGTGAGCCGGCCCTCGAAGGCGATCTGGAACGCGTTCAACGGGGCCTTCCAGCGCATGGTCCATCGCCGGCGGCCGGCGCCGGTGGGGTCGAGGCTCATCAACGCCATGTAGACGCACTTGAGCGCTGCTTGCTCGTTCGGGAAGTGCCCACGGGCCCGGACGGCCTTGCGGATGCGGACGTTGACCGACTCGATCGCGTTGGTGGAGCAGATGACCTTGCGGATCTCGACGTCGAAGGCCAAAAACGGGACGAACTCGGCCCAGGCGTTCTCCCACAGCTTGACGATCGCCGGGTACTTCTTGCCCCAGGTCTCGGCGAACTCGAGGAACCGTTCGGTCGCCGGCGTCCTCGGTCGGCGCGGTGTAGACCGGTCGCAGCGCCTTGGCGATCTTGTCCCAGTCCTGCCGGGCCGCAAAGCGGAACGAGTTGCGCAGCAGGTGCATCGCACCCGTCTGGACGCTCGTGCGCGGCCACCGTCTCCACCGCCTCGGGCAGGCCCTTGAGCCCGTCGCAGACGAGCATGAGCACGTCGTGCACGCCGCGGTTCTTCAGCTCGGTGAGCACGTGCAACCAGTGCTTCGCCCCTTCGCCGCCGTCACCGGCACAGATCCCGAGGATGTCCCGGTGACCGTCGACGGTGACCGCCATGACCACGTAGATCGGCCGGTTCGCCACCTGACCATCTCTGATCTTCACGTTAATAGCATCGATGAACACGACTGGGTAGACGGGGCGGTTTCTACTGGTCGTTGCGAATCCTGATGAGTTGGGGTTCACATGCCCAGATACGCACCGAACAGAATGTCGCCGGACGTCAACGCCGGTATTTCGAGCTGATCAGGACGGGGATGCGGGGTGCGCGAGCCGCCGCCGAGGTGGGCGTGTCGCTGAGTTGTGGATCAGTGTCGTTCATCGATGCTGGCAGCGTGAGTTATGTCGAGACCCCGATCAGCGGGCGGTGTCTCAGCCAGGACGACAGGATCGAGATCGCTGACGGGCTCGGCCGAGGCGAGCGGGTCAAGGCGGTCGCGGCCCGGATCGGCAAGAGCTACCAGAGCGTGTATCGAGAGATCGCCCGTAACCGCAAGCCCGATGGGCGGTATCAACCGTGGTACGCCCACAACCAAGAAAACCATGGCCCCTGGCGGGGCCACCCACAGGTGGGTGAAACTCGGTCGGCGGTGTCGCTCGCCGTCGCCGGTTGCGCTTGGTGCCCTCGCGGTGCCTGAAACCAAGAATGGTGTGGGAGCCCGTCCCTGGTATCCCAGGTTGTTGCCCCCCGGTGCACGTGTCTCAGTGTCATGAGTCTATGACGGGCTCTGCGAGCGGCGCCGTCCCTGGCCGGTGATCGGGACGGAGCTGGAGGCTCGTTTTGGATGTGTTGTACTCGCATGTCGCGGGGATCGATGTGCATAAGCAGCAGGTCACGGTGAGTGTGCGCACCCCGGATCCGCGGCGGGCGGTACGGCGGGAGAAGACCCGGACGTTCCGCACGTTTTACGCGGAGTTGCTGGCGATGGCGTCCTGGCTGGCCGAGCAGCAGGTGACGCGGGTGGCGATGGAATCGACCGGCCCGTACTGGTGGCCGGTGTACTCCGCGTTACGGGAGATCGGCGGACCGGGCCTGACGATCGACGTGGTCAACGCCGCGCACGTCAAAGCCGTGCCGGGTCGGAAGACGGACGTGAAGGATTCGCAGTGGCTGGCCCGGCTGTTGGAGGTCGGGTTGTTGCGGGGTAGTTTCCTGCCGCCGGATGACATCCGTGAGATCCGGGACCTGACGCGGTATCAGACGAAGCTGACCGAGGAACGCAGCCGGGAGAAGCAGCGGCTGCTCAAGGTCCTGGAAGCGGCCGGGATCAAGCTGGACGTCGTCGCGTCGGACACCTTCGGCGTGTCGGGCCGGGCGATGCTGGATGCCCTGGTCGCGGGGGAACGCGACCCGCACGTGTTGGCTGGGATGGCCCGGGGGGTGCTGCGGAACAAGACCGAGGATCTGCGGCTGGCCCTGGCCGGCCGGTTCAGCGCCCATCATGGTCAGATGATCGGGTTCCACCTGGCCCGGCTTGATCACCTCGACCAGATGATCATGCAGGTCAAGGAGAAGATCGGCATACCGGCACTGCCGGCACCACTCGGCGGGCCGCGGTCGGGCCGTGCGGGCTGGTCGCGCCGTTCGCCGAGCAGATCCGGTTATTGACGAGTATCCCCGGGATCGGGGACCGGGTCGCGGCGGTGATCGTCAGCGAGATCGGCGTGGACATGAGCCGGTTCCCGTCCGCGAAGCATCTGGCCGCGTGGGCCGGGCTCGCCCCCGGGAACAACGAGTCCGCCGGTCGGCGTCGCAGGGCCCGGCACCGCAAGGGCAACACCCACGTCCAGTCGATCTTGATCGAAGCCGCCCTCGCCGCGTCGAGGACTCGTACCAGGATCGGGGCGCGGTTCCACCGGCTGCACCGCCGCTTTGGCGGCAGGGCCAACAAAACCGCCGCCAAGAAAGCCGCGTTCGCCGTCGCCCACACCCTCATCAAGGTCATCTGGACCGTCCTGGCCACCGGACAGCCCTACACCGATCTCGGCCACGACTACTACACCCGCAGCGTCGACCCCGAAACCCACACCCGCCGGCTGATCGCCCAGCTCGAAGCGGTGTCCGGCAAGAAAATCATCCTCACCGACCACGACGACGGCCGAGACAGCCCGGACAGCGGGGATCCCGGCCACGGCGACAGCGGTGAGGCCACCGCCTGAAAGGCCCACCACCAGCGCGCACATAAAGGGGCGGGAAGAGCGCCGACAAGGCCGTTTCCGGCGAAAGGTCAAACCCCGTAGGGCCACCAACGTGGTCGCTCTCCCCACCAGCACCCCAGCTTGCCGCACCCCGCCACCAGCGGCAAGCCCGTCACCATGCCCAGAAACCACCGTGTCCCGGCTCCGCCGGGACGCTGCCGCACACGTGGCCAAGGTCCGAGTTTCGTCTCAGCTCATGTGCGTCGTCGGCGGCCGAAGCCGCGGCGGCTGGCGGCCGACACGGCGTTGCGGGAGGCGGTTGCCGGCAAGCTGCGTCGGGGGTGGTCGCCGGCGCAGATCAGCCGATGGCTGCGGCGGCGATACCCGCGCCGGTTGGCGTGGCAGGTGTGCCCCGAGACGATCTACGAGGCGGTGTATCGCGGTCTGGTCCTCCAGGTGAATCCCGCGAATCTGCGTACTGGCCGCACGTACCGGCGTCGTCGTGGCCGTGGCCGGTCTCGCGACGGTGCCATGAAGCAGTCGACCAACATGAAGTCCATCCGTGAGCGGCCGGCCGTGGTCGAGTCCCGTCGCCAGGCCGGGCACTGGGAGGGCGACTTGATCGTGGGTGCCGGTCAACGCTCGGCTACCGCAACGCTGGTGGAGCGCAAGACCCGGTTCACCGTGCTGGTGAGGCTGCCTGGCGATCACAGCGCGCGGGCCGTCGGTGACGCTCTCATCGGCGCGTTCGCGAAGCTGCCCGCCCAGCTGTGTCGCACGTTGACCTGGGATCAGGGCAACGAGATGTTCCACCACGAGCGCATCGAGCGAGCGACCGGTCTCGGAATCTTCTTCGCTGACCCGCACTCACCCTGGCAGCGCGGCACCAACGAGAACACGAACGGGCTCCTGCGCCAGTACCTGCCGAAGGGAACTGACCTCAGTAGATGGACCGACGATCAGCTCCAGGAGATCGCCGCGCAGCTCAACGAGCGACCTCGGCTATGCCTGACCGACAAGAGCCCGAGTCAGCTCATGCGACGATGGCAACACCAACCGGCAACGAGATGATTCGCAACGATCTCTAGAGACCGCCCGGAGTCGAGGGGCCGGTTCTGCCACTCGGCCATCCCCTCGAGGACCTTGTCGGTGATGGTGGAGATGGTCTGCTTCGACACCTCCGCGCCGTACACCTCGGCCAGATGCGCGGCGATCTCCCCGTGCGTCAACCCCTTGGCCGACAGCGACAGGACCATGTCGTCGACCCCGGACAGGCGCCGCTGACGCTTGCGCACGATCTGCGGCTCGAACGTGCCCGCCGCGTCCCGCGGCACCCGCACCTCGACCGGCCCCACGTCGGTGAGCACGGTCTTGGTCCGGCTGCCGTTACGGGTGTTCCCGCTACCGCGACCCGCCGAGTCGTGTTTGTCGTAGCCGACGTGGTCGGTGATCTCCCCCTCCAGGGCCGATTCGAGGACCCGCTTGGCCAGCTGCTGCAGCAGTCCGCCCTCACCGGTCAGCTTCAACCCGTCACCACGAGCCCGATCGACCAGCATCGCGATCAACTGCTCGTCCGTGACCGCACCCGCCGGCTCGGCGGCCGGCTGTCCCACGGTGGTCTCGGTCGTCATCTGGCGTCTCTCCCTTGATCGGTCGATCAGCCGTTAGTTGTACACACCCCCGCACGGTGCACCAGCTCGCCGGCGCTGCCGCCGCGGCCTCCCGCGGCCTCCCGCGGCCTCCCCCACGCCGCGCGGGCCCTGACCGCAGCAGAGATCCCCTTACTGCGCTCGACGGAGCCGGTATCGCTCCAGCCGGTCGGCCCGGTACCGGTCGAGGGTGAGCGCGGCGTCATGGAGCCGAGGGCATCCGGAGTCGGTGCACTTCGCGCACAGGTTCCGCCCGTGGAACTCGATGCAGTAAGAGGCGAGGACGACTGCGAACGGGACTTGCGTCAGCACCTCCTCCCCCATCACTCGGGCGGACGCCGAGAGCGGTATTGCTGGCCCAGGGTGAGGAGCAGGGCGCGTTGGTACTCCATCGTCGGCTCGATTGCCCAGTAGTGCGGACGGCCGGTGTTGCGGCGGGCCTGGATTTCGGAGATGGCCTGCGGTCCGAGGGCTCCGGAACGGTTCGGGTAGGCGGTCGCAGGGCCGGTCCGGTCGATCGGTAGCGGACGGCGTTTGAAGGGCCAGAGCCTCATGAGATCCCTCCTGGCTGGGCGTTTGCGGACGCCTGTCGAGGGTAGACCAACCCGTCCTACTCGTACAGCCCGTATTACACGTTCAGCCCGTACCCGACGGCCTGTTCAGGCTGCGCGTCCATAAGGTCCGGCTCATGGTTGACGAGATGTCCCCGGTGGCGCTCTACATCCAGCTCGCAGACCTCCTCGCCAAGCAGATCGAGGACGGGAAGCTCAAGCCGCGCCAGCCGGTCCCGAGCGAGACCCATCTACAGCAGGAGTACGGCGTCAGTCGCGGAACGGTCCGGGCGGCTGTCCGCCTGCTTCGGGAGCGCGGTCTGGTCGTGACGCTGCCGGCTCGAGGTTCTTACGTCGCCGAGCGGAAGCCGTAAGCCTCCCGGACTGTGGGCGTACGTCTCCTTCGCGCAGGCCCGGGGCGTGGCCGCACGAGCCAATCCCCGATGCCGCAGCGGCTTCTCCGTCAGGACCCGCCCCACAGGATCGTCCCGGAGGGCCGGAGGAGAGTCTTGAGCGCGTCCGAGGGCGGGCGAGGCTGGGCGGACCGGATGTTGAGGCTGTCTGCGATGACCGGCGTCAATACCTCTGTAGCATCTCGCGATGATCACATGAGTCCGGACCCGTTGCGAACCGAGAGGGACGGGCCGGGACGTAGGCCACGCTCGTCGTACGAGCACCATTCGAGCAACATGCCACCCATGGGTGACGAACGACGAAAGGCGTCTGACCCCCATTTTGGCAGGTCAGACGCCTTTTGATCTTGTGCGCCCGAAGGGACTCGAACCCCTAACCTTCTGATCCGGTGCGCCGTGAGGCGCTGTTGTTCGAGTGGAGGTGGAAGACCGCCACCGTCTGCCTGTCGCAGCAGGTGGACGTAGCTGAGGGCAGCCTGTTCCGGGTGGTGCCGGGACGGGTGGGAGCAGCCCTGACAAAGCCGGGACGTGCCAGCACTGCCAGATGGTGCGGGTCCGGCGAGCGAGACGAAGAGGAGTACGCGAGGAACCGGCGTCATCACGTCCCTCAATGGGTTGCCGGCTCGAACCTGGTGGATAGGGGCCGGGAGCGGTGTTTGCCCGCCGACAGGGTTGGCGGGGATCTTCCGGGCTGGACAGGATCGCCGGTCCGGAAGGCCATGGGGAAGGTCTGCGGCGTACCCATGGCGAGGCCGCAGGGGCAAAGTCGGGCTCCTCCTTCGACGAACGAACAGCAGTGAACACGGGAACCATCCGGTCGCGGTTCCCGACGGGCCGGCAGCCAGCCGGCGGGTCGGGATAGGCGCACCGACCGTCGAACGGGCCGGGTGGGGCGGAGCCGCCGTAGTACTCCGAACTGGGGAGAGCCCGGTACATGGGGAAGGGCGGCAGCGGTTACGCGAAGGGATGGATGCTGTAATGCCGCAAGACGCGCCGCCGAATGGCGACGCCCGCCCGGACGCGAGTCCGGACCAGCGGGTAGCGGAGATGCAGGCCAAACTTCATCGTTGGGCGCGGCCGATCCCGGCCGCCGGTTTGATGACCTGTTCAACCTCGTGCACGATCCGGCGACGCTGCTCATGGCGTTCGTCCGGGTCGCGGGCAACCAGGGCGCTCGAACCCCTGGCGTGGATGGCCTGACCGTCGCCCACGTCGAGGAGTTCATCGGCGTCCCGGGATTCCTGGACGACCTGCGTGCCCAGCTCAAGGCGGGCACGTTCCGGCCGTTGCCGGTACGGGAACGCAAGATCCCGAAGCCGGGCGGGTCGGGCAAGGTCCGCCGCCTCGGTATTCCGACCGTGGCGGACCGGGTCGTGCAGGCGGCGTTGAAGCTGGTGCTGGAACCGATCTTCGAGGCCGACTTCGAGCCGGTCTCCTACGGGTTCCGGCCCAAACGGCGGGCCCAGGACGCGATCGCCGACATCCATCTCTACGGCACCAACGGGTACCGGTGGGTGCTCGACGCGGACATCGAAGCGTGCTTCGACTCCATCGACCACACCATGTTGATGGACCGCGCACGAGCACGGGTGAAGGACAAGCGTGTGCTGACACTGGTGAAGGCGTTCCTCAAGGCCGGAGTGCTCACCGAGATCGGTGACCGGCGGGACACGCACACCGGCACGCCGCAGGGCGGCATCCTGTCCCCGCTGCTGGCCAACATCGCGCTGTCGGTGCTCGACGAGCACCTGATGGCGCCGTGGAAGCCGGGCGGGACGATGTCCACCAGCGGTCGCGCAACTACCGGCGCGGCAGAGGGTTGCCGACGTGGCGCCTCGTGCGTTACGCCGACGACTTCGTGGTCCTCGTCCACGGGACCGAGGACCACACCATCGCGCTGCGCGAGGACGTCGCCGCCGTGCTCGCTCCGCTGGGCCTGCGCCTGTCGCCGGCCAAGACGCGGATCGTGCACATGCGCGACGGGTTGGACTTCCTGGGGTTCCACATCCGGTGGCGCCGCAAACGAGGCTCGAACCAGTGGCACGTGTACACGTTCATCGCCGAACGGCCGACCCGGTCGCTGAAGGCGAAGATCCGCGCACTGACCCACAGGACATCACAGCAGGACCTCGGGTACATGCTGACCCGCCTCAACCAGGTCATGCACGGCTGGGCCAACTACTTCCGGCACGCCGTCGCCAAGCACACCTTCCACACCCTGGACCGGTTCGCCTGGCAACGGCTGATCAGGATGCTGATACACCGGCACCGCTGGAACTGGAAGGCCGTCCGCCGACGATTCACCACGCCAACCGGCAAGTGGCTACCCATCAACGCGGACGGGACCGAGTACCGACCGATAGCGGCCATCCCCGTGACCCGCTACCGCCGGCGCATAATCCCCAGCCCCTGGCCTGCGACCGACCACGCCTGACGACAGCAACCGTGGAGAGCCCGTTGCGCGGAGACGCGCACGGCGGGTTCGGCGAGCGGCCTGGAGAAACGGACCAGCAGCAATGCCGGCACCGCGCTCCAGGCCGACTCAACTAGGAGGAAGGGCGGCGAACATTCCCCACCAGATAGAAAGTCTGACACTCCGTGCTGTTTGCAAGCACTCCGTCCACGCGGAGATCTTTTCGTTTCGGCTGGTCCGCGCGCTGCAGCCAACGGGTCCGGGAAGGCGGCTGGTGGTGGCGATGCCGCAATGCTGAACTAGCCGCGATCGTGCTCGTAGGGTGCCGAACATCCGAGCACCAACGGAGCACCAACCGATCCCGCATGGCGTCGCACCATCTCAGCCTTTGCCGGTCAGCTCTCGCAGATGGGTCAGCAATTCGACAAGAGGCGCCCCGTGAACGTCTTCAGGATCACTGTCCACCAAGGGCATGAGGCCACAGGACCGGAAGAAGGCCACTCGCTTGAAAACGTCGCCATCGCTCTGGTCAGGCGACATGGCGACGAAGGAGCATCCTGCCATGGCTGACTGCTCGGCGAAGCAGCGTAGCAGGGCTGTCCCGACGCCTTTCCGCTGCGCGTCGGGGCGGACACCAATAAGGTAGATCCACGCGTGCGGCAAGGGATGGCCGGGCTGCTCGATGCGCTCGTCATACGTTGAGTCGAAGCGGCCCTCGACCAGGCCAAGAACCTCGTCCCCGTCGACGGCCACCCAGCTCGGCAGGGACGGTTCAGGGCCTCCCTCGGCGGCATACTGGTAGTCCCAGCCTTCCTGATCGTGGCCCATGCCGTAGAGGATGTCCGCCATCTGTCGGTAGTCACCGGGCTTGGACCTGCGTCGCAGCATCAGACCAGGGTAGGTGCGGCGCGCCACCCCTCATCAGCGCCATCGCCGTGTGGTCTGCTCGACCTCGTCACCATCCGACCGATCAGCGACTGCGAGGAAGGCAAGCCATCCGGCGGATGATCATTTGCGGTCCCGTCCTGCCCGTTACCCCCTACCTCGGAAAGCTCTTGATCGCGACCCAGAAGCTTCCCGTTCCCGACGCAGCGACGACTACGGCTATCGTACGAATGGGTCGCCATCGCAGAAGGACACGTGCGCCGGATGACCAGGTTCCAGCAGACAGTCGCACGGCTGCCCGAGGAAAGGCCGCCGTCGAGGCCTCGACATCTCGGCCGCCACCGCGCAGGACATCCTCGCCGACTTCGTCACGAACAGCGCCCGCTCTCGGAGTCCGCGGAGAGACCTTCGTTCGGTCCCACCTTCGCCCGGAATCGGCGCTGTGCGCCGGCGGCGGGTGAGGAGCCAGCCCGGCGCGACCTGGGCCAGGGGTGCCATCGGCGGTGATCGCCGCCGCGTCCGCGACGCTCGCTCCGCCCACTGGGCTCTTCGGTGAATCCGCCTCCATCGCCCCGATTCGGGTCGACACCGTCCGGCGGGCCGTACTCGCCCCTGTCGAGGGCGTTCCACCGGTCCTTGTCGTCCTCGCTGAGGTCGTCGTAGTAGTCCGGTCACCGGGACTCCCGGCATGGGGTGTTGGGGCGGTTTGCCGGGCGGCCCGCAGACGATGGCGGACCGAGGAGGGCGGCCGGAATGATCGGCGTCCTGCTACCGTTCCGCCACTGGCACAGGGGAAGGGCGGGGGATGCAGGGCCGACCGGAGGGCGCGCCGCCGCCGCGACAGGTCGAGGACTGGGCCGCTGCCGAGGCGAACGCCGTGGCGTGGATGAAGTGGCTCGGCCACCGTGACGCCCGTCCGACGAAGCCGGGTGCCGACGGAGGCATCGACGTCATCACGATGGGCGCGTTTGCGCAGGTCAAGTGGTATGGAAAGCCGGTCGGTCCACGGCCGCTCCGCGAGCTCGCGGGCGCGCGAGCCAACCGTCCGGGCACGCTCTACTTCTTCGTGAACAACCGCTACACACCGGCCGCGTTGGCCTACGCCGAGGAGGTGGGCATGGCGGCCTTCGTCTACTCCCCGGCAGACGGAATGATCGCGCCTGTCAGTAGCGCTGCTCGGCGACCTTCCAGTCGGCCGTATACGGCAGCCGCATGGGCGAGCGGCGTTCCCGTCCCGCGGCAAGTCCGACAGAGCCGCCACAGCACCGGCAAAGGAGTCGGACCACCGGGCCGTCGGCGGCGACGGGCGCCAATCCGGGAAGCCATCCCGGCGGCCGGTCCGGAGGGTATTCGGCTGCGGCCCGGCAGCAGCGAAGATCGTCGAACAACCCGTCGCCGCCCGCCGCCGAGTATGTCTCTTCTGAGCATCGCCTCACCCACGATCAGATAGGCGAGATGCTCCGGCGTCTGCGACAGAAGCGGGACGCGCGAGTGGGGGCGGTCCCCGAACCGCCGGATCCGGTCAGCGGTCGACGAGCAGGGCGGCCCGCCGACGCATCAGTCGACCGCCGTGCCCGGGCAGCCCGAACCGTCCGCCTCGGGTTGTCTGGGGGTCGGCGGCCTTGGGGCGCTTGCTCTGGCCGCGTGTGGCTACGGGGGCTGCCGATGGCAGCGCTTGGCCGATATGGCTTGCCGTCTCTGGCGGCGTTGCCCTGGTTCTCAGCATTGCTGCTGCCCTCGTCAGAGCGAAACGCCAAAGCAAATCCGACAAGGCGTCATGAGAGCTGCAGTGCGCACATCAGCTTGAGCGACGGACGACAGCCCAGCCGAGGAAGCGGTCGAAGAGCTGCGCCGGGTCAGGCCCGTCGTGCGGGTTGAGCGTGTGCAGGAACGGGCACGTGAACTCGGCGCCATATCCGCGCACCAGGCCCGGAACAGCAGACTGGTTACGGTGTCCGCCGCAGCTGATTCCACCTGGTACCGCGCGCCCTCGATCACGGCGGTGTACAGCCGCCACCGTGCCAGGCAGGTGCAGGCCGCCGCGCTCATGCCGAGGCCTTGCCGTCGTCGGCTCGGGAGTCCGCCACTCTCGGGGGGGGCTTGCCGCCGGTGGCCTCGGCGACCGCGTCGACGTCGCGGTGC
>JAEVHO010000153.1 GCA_016802835.1 Micromonospora sp. ATA32
CGATCCTGAGTACTCCACGATGGCGTACCTGAAGGGGTTGAAGCAGGTCGACGGGTGGCAGGACATGCCGCTCACGCAGGCCGCGCAGACGGTGCAGGTGTCGGCGTACCCGGATGCGTACGCGCAGTGGGAGACCCAGGCGGCCGACCTCGTCGCCCAGCACTGGAACAGCTGAGAACCGAATGATCGATGGCCGGCACCCTGCGGGGTGCCGGCCATCGGTGTATCCACACCCAGATCCTGGACGGTTGCCGCTCGGTGCGAGACGGCCCGAGGTGCCCCTCGCAGGGATCAAGCCCGACCGCCCGGGGCCGGGCATGACAGGCCACACCGCGTGACTGCGGCCGCACGAAAAACGGGAACGCGGAATGCGGGCGGGCAGACGCCGGTTGACCAGGTGTACGCCGGAGCAGGACGCCCCGGCGTTCGCCATATCCGGTCCTGTGGAGCTGGGTGGCGAATCCCCGTGATGACAGCGCGACGGCACCTCGGTCGTGCTGGTCACCCGAGGAAAGGTGACAACGATGAACACTCTCACGCGATGGACCTCGGCTGGTCGTAGCGCAGCCGTCCGTAGGAGCGCACTCGGCGTCGCCGGACTGGCCCTCGTCGGTTCCGCCGTCGCCGGACCGGCGGCGGCCGTGGTCGCCGGGCCGGCCTCAGCGACGCCGGGCGCCGCGCAGGCGGATAAGAAGTCGGACAAGCGCGTGGACTACCGGTTCCAGGAGCAGCCGAACATCTACTTCTGCGGCCCAGCGTCGACCCGCATCGCGCTCGGCGCACAGGGTGAGATCCGGAGCCAGGACGAGCTGGCGGCGAAGCTGGGTACCACCGTCGCCGGCACCGCCTCAGCGTTCGACATCACCCGGGTGCTCAACGAGACGCTCGGTAAGGACGTCTACCGCACCGGCGAGATCCCGAACGACACGGCCACCGCGGACGAGGTGCGGCGGCTCAAGACCGACCTGACCACCGCGATCGACAACGAGCGGGTCCCCGTGGTCAACGTCATTGGCTCGGGTACCGACGCCGACGGCGTGCAGCGCGACTTCCCGGTCGGGCACTACATCACCGTCGTCGCCTACGACGGTGACGGGGGCCGGGTGAAGATCGCCGACCCGTGGCAACCGGTCGGCGACGGCACCTACTGGATGTCCGTCGACGAGCTGGCCCAGTGGTCCGCCACCCGTGGCTACTCCGCCTGATATCACCGATCGCCCGACAAACGACGGCGGCGGCCCCCGGCGCACAACGTCAGGGGCCGCGCGTCGTGCACCCTGCCGCCCGGCGCAGTGCCGATGGCATGGCGACGGTCCTGCCTCGGCGTAGGCTGGCGCGGATGCGGGAGGCGGGGTGTCGATGAATGGCCTGGGTGAGCTGGAAGCCGCCGTCATGGACGTGCTGTGGAGGGCGGAAGAGCCGCTGCGGGTGCGTGAGGTGCTCGACCGGCTCACCGGTCGGACCCTGGCCTACACCACCGTCATGACGGTGCTGGACAACCTGCACCGCAAGCAGTGGGTGCTGCGCGACAAGACCGGCAAGGCCTACCACTACCGGCCCGCCGGCAGCCGTGAGGAACTCATCGCCCGCACCCTGCGGCGCATGCTGGAGACCAGCCTGCAACCGGATGTGGTGCTGCTGCACTTCGCCCGCTCGGCCTCCGACCGGGAACTGACCGTTCTTCGGCAGGTGCTCAACGAGCGGTCCGATCACCGGTGAGCCCGGCCTTCGCCCTCACCGTTGGCGCGGTCGTCGTGGCCTGGCTGGCACCGCCGATGCTCGAACGGGCCGTCGGCCGGGTCCGTGATCCGGTCGCCGTGCTGCTCGCCTGGTGGGGTACTACCGCCGCGGTGCTGGCGACCTTCGCCACTGGGGTCGCTCTGCTGCTCGCGCCGGAAACCGGCGTCGAGCACTGGGCAGAGCATCTGGCGCATCATTGCTGGCTGGCGATGCGGCACGGCCAGCTGCCCGCGCAGGACGAGGTCCTCGGCGTGGCCGGTGTTGCGGATGCCGCATCCCGCGCCGCTGGCCTACAGCGTCGGTGGTCGTGACGGCCTGGTCGTCGTCAGCGCCGGGTCCTGCGGCTGCCGTCGGCGCAACGCGCGGCGGTGCTGTGTCACGAGCGGGCGCACCTGCGCGGCCGGCACCACCTGATCGTCAGTGTCGCCGAAATCCTCGCCGCGTCCGCGCCGTGGGTGCCGCTGACCCGCCGCGCGCCGCGCGCCATGCGACTGCTGGTCGAGCTGTGCGCCGACGCGTCCGCCGTCCGCGCCTGTGGCGCGCCCGCGGTCCGCGCAGCGCTGATCGCCGTCAGCGGCGCGCCGCGTCCCCGCGCACGCCCCTGCCGATGGCCGGAGGCGACGTGCCGGCGCGGCTGCACCGCCTCCAGGCCGCTGTGCCGGGTCACCACGTGCCGGCCCGCCTGGTCCTCCCGCTCGCCGCGGTGACCGCGCCGGCGCTGGTCGGTCTCGTCACCGCTGTTCTGTTCTGCGCCTGATCCTTCGCCGACCGTCGGCGCTGCTGCCGGGCTGGGGGAGACGCTGCCTACGACCGGGGACACCGCCGCGGGGGACAGGGCGGCCCCCCGGAAGCGCGCCTAGCGGACACGCCTCCGAGGGACCTGTCGTGAGACAACTGGTCGCTCAGGCCCAGATCACCCGGGTCACGGTGTAGTTGCCTCGTCCGTGCTCGCGGACATACGTCGCAACGCCGTGGCCGTCGGCGCCGCGGACCCGCTCACCCGAGCTCGACCGGGCGTTGCCGGCAAGCGCCGACTCGGCCGGGCCGTCGCGGTGTCAGGTCGTCGAGCACGCCGCTCGGTCTTGGCGTGCGGTGGATCAGGCCCAGATCACGTGTGTGATGACGGTGCTGCCGTCGGAGAAGTGCCGCACGTAGGTGGAGTGGCGGTCGGCCCGCGAGCCGCTGACCTGCGTGCCCCACGAAGCGGGCGAGTTGCCGACCGACGGCGCGACGGCGGGGGAGGAGCCGACGGTGCTGGTCGAGTCGAGGTGCGAGTAGATCGTCACCAGTTGGTCGTAGTCGTGCTGGTTGGGGTGCTGGTTGGTGCTCGGGTCGTTGGTGTAGTCCATGCAGGTGACGAGGTTGGCGTTGTTGAAGTTCTCGTCCTGGTGGTCCAGACCGAAGGTGTGCCCGACCTCCTGGCAGGTGACCAGGTTCCGCCACGCCGGCGTGTTGTACTGCGCGGTGTTGAAGTACGTGTCGTTGAGCTTCACCGTGCCCTGTGTGATGTGCGTCCCGCCGGTGATGGAGATCGACGCGATGCCGAGCCACCCGTTGTTGCCGTAGGTCGAGTTGCAGACCTCCACCCGGCCGGTGGTGCCGCGGCAGTTCTTCGGGTTGCTCTGTCCGGCCACGACTCTGGTGTCCAGCACCGTGGACTTGCTCCAGTCCGTGGACGCTCCGGCCAGCGAGGAGTCCCACTGGGAGCTGACGTTGTCACCGAGTTGGAGGGTGAACGGGTTGGCGGTGCGGGCCCAGTGGTAACCGCCCCAGCTGTGGTTGGCCTGGGCCGACGACGGGAACATGAAGAGAACGAGGGTGGCTGCGCCAGCGATGGCCAGCAATTTTGAACGCATTCCAGCTCCTCCAGAGTGCCGTGGGGATGGGTACGGCATGGACCCACGTCACTTCATACGCCCCGTCTCGACACTCGGACATGGGGGCGCGTAAATCATTTACGCCTTGTGAAAATACGGACGGCCATTCTGTCGTCCGACGGCCGCTCCGGGGCTCCGCAGGTAGGGCGGTCACTCTGTCTGCCGTCCACCTCAACTTCGTGGCCGGTCTGCACGTGGCGATGTCGGCGCCGAAATTCCCGCCGCCCGGTGCGGATCACGGCAACCCAGGCACCATTCCAAAGTGCGGCCTATGGCCGGTGAGGTGCGGACGGTGACGGCGGTGCTGCCGACCGGCGAGGGACCAGAACGGTGGCCGCCTCGACGGCCGCTGCCGGCTGGAACGATTCCCGCGCGCCCGCGCTGGGGTCCGTACGCCAAGGGCCGCCCCGCACGCCCTCGCGGCGGGACGGCCCCTCGTCGCCATGCTGACCGCGCGGCCCGGGCAGCCAAGCTCCCGACCGGGACGACGAGGGGCGGGGCGGATGCCGTCAGCACCCGCCCCGCCCGGGGGAAGCGTTGTCAGCGGAGCAGGAATGTCTGGGTCTGGGGGTTGAGCATCGGGAGCCGCTTCGCGCCGGCGGTCTCGCGGGTGCTCAGTCGGAGCACGTCCACCCCACGGGAGATGTCGTTGGCGATGATCAGGCCGTTGTACCAGTAGGTGGACCACTGGTTGGACCGCATGTCGTAGTAGCCGATCTCCTTCGGGCTGGTGGGGTCGGTCAGGTCGACGACCGAGGTGCCCGAGCCGTACGCGGAGGAGACCAGGATGTTGCGTCCGGCCACCGGCACGTAGTTGAAGTTGTGGTAGGTGCTGGGCTCAGCCCGTGGGATCCGCAGGTGGCTCAGCGCCGTGGCGGGGTTGTCGACGGCGTACGTCCAGATCGCCCCGAACGGTTCCTTCGCGGGCCCGAAGTACTCGTCGCCGAACGTCACGTACTTCCCGTCGTGGGTGAACGCGGCGCTGTGCCAGATGTCCACGTCGGGGGTGTCGATGTCGGCGGTGACCCGGGGGGCCAGCGGGTTGCTGATGTCCCACAGCTGACCCTGTGACAGACAGGCCGCGGCGGCGAGCTTGCGGGGGGTCAGCACCTGGATGTCGTGGCAGGCGAAGAAGTCGCCGGACGCCCCGCTGAAGAGGTCGATCCCCTTGATGGTGGGCTCGGCGGCCACCTTCGCGGCGAGGCCGGCGGCGCGGTCCTTGCCCGGCACGTCGATGACCGAGATCCGCTCGAACGGGGCCTGGCAGTCGGGGCCGATGCTGCTGGCGCTCAGCGGGTACGACGCGACGTAGATGTAGGTGCCACCGTCCTTGCGGGGCACCAGTGTGTGGGTGTGCGAGCCGCAGTCGGTGCGGATCGCCTGCAGGAACTGTGGTGCGGTCGGGTCGCTGACGTCGAAGACGCGTACCCCTTCCCAGGCGCCCGGGGTGGTCGCGGTGACGTTGCGGGACTCCTCGCAGCCCGGCGTGCTCTGCGGGGTGTCCACCGACAGGAACAGCAGGTCGCCCCATACGGAGACGTCGCCCTGCGGTCCGTTGCAGTGCACGTCGGCCAGCTCGACCGGCTCACCAGGTTCGGTGATGTCGATGATCCGGAAGCCGCCGTAGTGGCCGGCGAAGACGAGGTTGCCGGAGAAGGCCAGGTCGGAGTTGACGCCGCCGGTGTGGGCCGCGGTGGAGAGCAGGTGCATGTTCTGGCTGTAGCCGTCGGCCGGGCTGCTCGGCGGGGGCGGCGGAACGGACCCGTCGTCCCAGGGCTCGTGGGCCTGGGCCGGGGATGCCATCGCGGCGAGCAGGAGCGCGGCCCCCGCCACGGCGAGTGATCGGATCCGGAATGGTCTAGGCACGGACGCCCCCTCACGTCGAATGTGTCGCGATGTGTCACGACCACGATCGTGGATGTCACACTGTCAAATATCTTCATGGCTCGCTAGACCCGTGGCGAGAAGAACCACCCTGGATGGTCGAACCGCATGGACCCTTCACACGCGCGGTCGTCGGGTCCATGACCGGCGCCTCCGGCACCCCCGGCTTCGCGCGCCGACTACGTCGCCGGGCAGCTGGAGCAGCCCGGCTACCAGGTGACCCAGCAGCGTCGGCGTTGCGGGAATACGCACCTTCGGTCACTCTGGCGACGCCGGCCACCACGGCTGCGGTGATCACGCCACGGCGACCGAGCGCGCCGCGATGATGATGATCACGATGTCGGGCATGAAGCAGCCGACCGGCCGGCGATCGCGCGAATCCTCGATGCGACAGGCCGGGATGGGATGGGCGGCGACCTCTTCGTCGTCTGTCTCGCCGTGCTCGGTGCTCTCGGACTAGTTCTTTGGGCGGCGGTGGCGCGCGGTCAGGCGCGTGACCATCTCCTTCGTCTCTGCCCGGTTGGCCGTGCGCGTCGTGCGGGCCCGGCCGGCCTTCTCGCGAGCGGCTGACCTCGTGTCGCTACTGAGAAAATCTGCTGTCACAGAGGGGGGATTGCGTCCGGCGCTTCGCCCGGCTCCGCCCATTCGACGGCGTACGCGGACACCAGCCGCGGGGGCCGCTCCGACGGGCACCACACGGGGACTCTCCGATGGGAACCAGCCCACACGTGCAGACGGGACACGACGACGGGCCCGGCATGGCGAAGGCGGCCGGCCGCGCCCTTTGTGCGGTCAGCGTTCGGCGGCGGTGATCGCCGCGACGGGCGAGGCGATGTCGTCTCCGGCGATGCGGGCCCACCGGGCGGCGACCACCCCGTAGGCCATGGCGAGGCCCGCGTAACCGGCGGCCGCCAGGCCCAACAGCAGCGGTGAGCGCCCGTCGTTCGGGATGAACCGGGACGCCACCACCATGCCGAGCACGTAGGCGAGGTTGAACGCGGTGTCGTTGACCGCGAACACCCGCCCGCGGAAGGCGTCGACGCACTCGTGCTGCACCATCGTGTCCACCACGATCTTGATGCCGTGGCCGGCGACGTTGACCACCAGCACGACCACCACCAGCAGCAGTGGGGAGAACGGCAACCCGAACACCGGCAGCGCCACCGCGACCGCCGCGAGCAGCCCGGCCACCCACCGCCATCCACCGATCCTGCGGGTGACCGGCGGGGTCAGCGCTGCGGCGACCAGGACCCCGACCGCTCCAGCGGCGAAGACCAGCCCGAGCTGCGTCGGTACCCCGTCGAGATCGTCGCCGGCGAACCGGTTGCGGTAGAGCAGCAGCATCGCCAGGGCCAGCACCCCGAACAGCACCCGGAACCCGGCCTGGGCCGCCATCGCGTACGCCGCGCCGCGCGCCCGCGCCAGGTGCCGCACGCCGTCGGCCATCCCACGGGCCACCGCCACCGCCTCACCAGCGATCCCGGGCCGGTGCGGCAGGGCCTGGTCGGGGCCCAGCTCGGACCGGGCGAAGGAGAACCTGGCCACTACGGCGCAGGCCAGGTAGCCGACCGGCGCGAGTAGGGCGATTGCGGCATAGCCCGTGTCCCCGGCCGGGAAGGCGGTCTGAAACAGCAGCAGGGCACAGCCCAGCCCGAGCGAGTACGCAACCGAACCCGCGGTCCCGGCGACGGCGTTCGCGGTGACCAGCCGCTCGTCGGACACCACGTGCGGAGTCGCCGCCGACAGTCCCGACAGCAGCAGCCGCCCCAGCCCGATCACCACCAGCGTCGAGATGAAGAACAGCGGCCCCTCCGAACCGAGGAAGACCAGCGTGGCGATCGGCAGCACGAAACCCGCCCGGACTAGGTTGCTCCAGACGGTCACCGTCCGCCGGCTCCACCGGTCCAGCAGGACACCCGCGAACGGACCGACCAGCGAGTACGGCAGGACCAGCACCGCCGCCGCGAAGGCGATCGCCGTCGGCGTGGCCTGCCGGTCCGGGTTGAACAACACGCTCCCAGCGAGTGCGGCCTGGAACACCCCGTCGGTGAACTGCCCACCCAGACGGACCGCCAACAGCCGGCGGAACGCCGGCACGGCGAGGACGATACGGAGACTGTGAGTGCGGCGAGAAGCCATGATCGGACAAGCCTACGTACCCGGCCCGCCCATCCGGCCAGCCACCCCGGGGCCCGCCACCACACCGAGCTGTCCGACCAGCGCCGCCGCAGTGCGGTCTGACCTGCGCTGCCGGCATCCTGTTGGTCAAATGCCGGGCAGGCCGGCCAGTGCGGCTGCCAGCCCGAGTGCAGCGGCGATGCCGAGGACCCGCAGCACCGACCACCTGAATCGGAAGATCAGCACCGCGGCGACGACGGCTATCACGATGGGCGCTGGCCGCGCCGTGGCCAAATCGGGAAGCTGTAGTCGCAGCGGCCCCTCGGTGATGGTGCGCGTCGTGGTGAACAGCGTGTGCACGGCGAAGTAGAGGCCGAGGTTGGCGATGACACCGACCACGGCGGCGGTGATGCCGGTCAGGGCGGCGGACAGGGCGTGGTGGCCGCGCAGCCGTTCGACATAGGGGGCGCCGAGGAGGATGAACAGGAAGCACGGCACGAAGGTGACCCAGGTGGTCAGTAGCGAGGCGGTGATCCCGGCGGCCCAGGGGTTGCGGCCGCCGGGGTCATGATAGGCGCCGAGGAACGCGACGAACTGCACGACGAACCAGGCGGTCAGGCCGACGGTCAGGATGAGCGCGGCGCGGCGCGTCGATGGCCGGTCCTGGTGCAATGCGTCGTCCGGGATCAGTGGTTTGGCATCGGATTCTGGATCATGGCGGGGATGGCGGCCGCCGCGCTGGCCGCGACGCTGGCACTGGGCCGCCTGCGCGTGGTGTCGGACGATCCGGCTCTTCCCAGATGAGCGTCGTTGAGGACGAGCCACCTTGTCGGCGGGTGAGAGCAAGTTCATGGCGCACGTCCTTCGCCAAGTTGCTCTCCCGGCTGCTGCTGGTCATGGGGGCGGCGCCGATCCTCGCTCCGACCCTCGGTGGCGGCCTGCTGCGCTGGACGGACTGGCGCGGCGTGTTCGTGGCGCTGGCCGCCTTCGGTGTGCTGCTCGTCGTGGTCGCCGCGCTCGGCCTCCGGGAGACGCTGCCGACCGATCGCCGCCAGCGCGGCGGGGTGGTCGCGACGGTGATCGTGTACGGCTCGTTGCTGCGGGACCGTACGTTCGTGGGCCTGGTACTGGTCGCCGGGCTGGCCATGGCGGCGTTGTTCGCCTACGTGGCCGGGTCGTCGTTCGTCCTGCAGCAGCAGTACGGGCTGGACGAGCAGCAGTTCGGGCTGGCCTTCGGCGCGGGCGCGGTCGGGCTGATCGCGGCGACCCAGTTCAACGTACGGCTGTTGCGCTATCACTCGCCGCAGCGGATCCTCGTCGCCGCCCTGGGCGTGGGGGCCGGGGCCGGTTTGGCGCTGCTCGCCTTCGCCGCGACCGGGCTCGGCGGGCTGCCGACCCTGTTGGTGTCGTTGTGGGTGGTGCTCGCGGCGGCGGGCCTCGCGATGCCGAACGCGCCGGCTCTGGCCCTGTCCCGGCATGGGGAAGCGGCCGGTACGGCCTCCGCTCTGCTCGGCGCCGTGCAGTTCGGCGTCGGCGCGCTGGCCGCGCCCCTGGTGGGCCTGCTGGGCACCAGCGCGGTGGCCATGGCCCTCGTCGTTGCAGGTGGCATGGTGGCGGCGATGGCGGTTCTGTTCGTGGTCGTGCGGCCGGCCTTGGCGCTGACCAGCAACGATGTGACGATCTGATGACCCTCGACCTCCCAGTGAAGACCGAAGTGGTCACTCTGCTACCGCTCCGCGATCCACCCGCGTCGACAGCCATGTCGAACACCTGGGCGGGCCAGGAGCGATGCTGCTGAATCGACGCCTGACGCTGAGGCCGACCGAGCCGGTGCCGACGTTGGTGATACCCCGGCCGGTGAGGGTTTCGGTACGGCGATCAGCCTGCTCCTGGTCTACCGCGCGGTGGCCTGACCGCCCGATCACAGCACCTCGCGGCCGGCTCTTCCGCCATACCCTCGACCGGCCGTTGCAGCGCGCCGCCGAACGGCCTACCGGACCGCCGCCGAACGAGGAATCGGTCGGCGAGGGCCGGTGGCAATTGCTGCGTGAGCCGGCAGGAGCGCTACCGGGGGCCGCGAGGTACGGCTACGGCGTCGCAAGCCCGAGGCTGATCGTCTTGGTCAACGTGGCGTTGTCGTCGTCGCCGTCCAACGACCAGACCATTGCTCCGGCCAGGCCGGCCCGCCGGATGTACAGCGTCTTCTGCAGCACGACCGCCGGATCGTCGTACGTCCAGAACGTCGTGCCGTCGAACAACCAGGCGTGCCCGGCACGAAGGTCGCGGTGAACGGTGAAGCCACTGCCGGCTAGGGTCTTGAGCTGCCGGTAGTCCTCGTACCCGGCCTCGAAGGTGGCCGGCGCGGGCCCGGCCGCGGGCTGGAACAGGCCGTTCCCACTCCCGGTAACGCCGGTCCAGCCCCGACCGTAGTACGGGATGCCCAGGACCAGCTTCTCGCGCGGCGCACCACGAGCGATCCAGCCGTCGATCGCCACCTCGGCCGAGAAGTCCGGGCTGTCCGGCGCTCCCGCCGGCACGCGCAGCGCCGACTGCTGGTTGGTCACCGCGTCCCAGGCGCCGTGGAAGTCGTACCCCTGCATCGTGGCGAAGTCCAGGAACTGGAAGATCTTGCGGCCCTCGTATCCGGCGTCCATGGTCGCTGGATTGGCCGGCAGGAAGGCGGTCAGCGGGTAGTGCATGTGGGTCTTCCGGCCGTACGCGTCGAGTTGCCGGCGGAACTCGGCGAGCAGCTTGGTGAAGTTTTGCCGGTCCTCCGGGCGGACGATGTTGCCCGGCTCACCCGGCCAGTTCGGCCACTCCCAGTCGAGATCAATGCCGTCGAAGACGCCGGCGGCGGCATCCGGGCCGCCACTGCCACCGTCCAGGACCGGCAGGTTTCCCTTGAGGTAGAGATCGATGCAAGAGGCGACGAACGCCCGGCGGGAGGCGTCGGTGCGGGCGGCGCTCGAGAAGTACGTCGACCAGCTCCAGCCACCCAGCGAGATCATCACCTTCAAGCCGGGGTGCTTGGCCTTCAGCTTGGCCAGTTGGCCGAAGTTGCCGTTGAGCGGTTCGCCCCAGGCGTCGGGAACGCCGTCGACGCTCTCCTCCGCTGGGACGGGACGCTGGTAGTCGGCCCAGGCGTCACCCTCGCCCGGCGCACCGTCCACATAGCAGCGGCCGTCCTCGCTTACATTGCCGAAGGCGTAGTTGACTTGGGTGAGGCGGCTTGCCGCCCCGGAGGTGTCGAGCTTCTTGACCGGGAAGGCCCGGCCGTAGATGCCCCACTGGCTGAAGTAGCCGACCCGGTGGTAACCGATACGGCGGTTCGGGCTGTCACTCGCGCTCGCGGCGGTGGGCGGGGCGGCGGTGACCAGCACGGTCGCCATGGCGACGAGGGCGGTGAGGCGGCGGTGACGGAATGGTCGCATCGGCACTCCCATCGAGGGACGGAGCGAAATTAGTAAAGAGGCTTTCCTGATTGACGAAGCTAAGCCGATCACGTTCTGCGGTCAAGAGCTGACTTGGCACGCTCGTCCGGGCATGACCGTCACGCTCCCGCCAGGTGAGCGGGGTTGTTGACCGACCGTACGGCCACCCCGTCGTTCGGCCATATGTCCACAACTCGTTCTCCACCACCAACACCGCCTGGACGACGCCGTACTCGTACACCGCCACCGCCACCGGCGGCTGCGGTGTCGACGTCGCGGTCACTGGCGCCGCCCGGGCGTACGGATCTACTGCCCGACCGGTCTGTCCTCCTTGGTGACCTCTTCGGCGTTCACGAAACGCTCAGCGGCCTCGGAGTCATGCGGCGGGACCAGTCCGACCGGGCGGATCGGATCCCCCCGTTCGTGCTGAGCGCAGAGGCTTCGGGTGTGCCGTGGGACCACGTCTACGGATGTGGAACATTCCCCGCCGTGTCTGAGAGAGTGTCGGGTTACCGGATGACTACGCCGTGATAAGCCGTTCGGCGTCGATGCGTCGGGCGGCTTCGCGTTCGGTGGCGTTGCTCCACCGGATCGTTTGGCCGGCAAGTCGTATCGTCATGAGTCGAATCATCGCG